>DALZNT010000116.1:0-10407 GCA_032005505.1 Clostridium sp.
GATGAGTGTGTTTAGTTTACCAAGTTAAAACCTCCTGTTTTTTCAGCACACATCACACTTTTCTATCGAACATGATTTTAAATATTTAAATAAGAATGCTTATAATTTTTGTTATGCTTTGCATGATAAAGTGGAAATTAATCGAAAAAATTTTACACAAATCTTAGCTTTTTTAGAGGCTCAATTTCAACGTGTAATTCTAGATTTATTTAGTCCATCTGGATTTGTCTCGGAGTTAAGAAAAGAAATAGTTCCAATTTGGATGATACTATCTAATAAGTTCGAAAAAAAATTTAAAATGGAAAGTTTATTTGTAGAACTTGAGAGGTGTGAGGGTATTAAGAATATTTCTTTGACATATTATTCTGCGGATGCTGATGGAGCTCAAAAAACAATTAAATCTAATTTTATTATTTTAAGAATATCTAGCATTAATTTTCCATTAATGTCTAATTTTTTTAATGAAGACGGTGATATAACACTAGGGAAAATGCTTCTATTTATTTATAAATTTTCTCAGCGTTGTTTTATTTTGTTAAAGAAATACTTAAGTGAGTTTAGAGCTAATAAGAAGTTATTCATTTCTTTGTGTTTTGAAAATCATATGTTTTCTTTTTTTGTGGATTGGAAGAGGGTATATCAGAAGTCGTTAGATGTAAATATTGAAATATCTTCAGAATTTTTGAGAGAGCTTGTTTTCCCTGTATATGTGAAAAATTATTGTATGCAAGAATTAATTAATAGAAATATAAAAGATATTAAATCTCAAAACTTAAGTAATTTGAAAATTCTACAAATTGGAGCAGGTGCTATAGGAGGGTATGTTGCAGATGCATTGATTAAAATTGGTGCTAGCTTAGAAGAAGGTAATTTCAAAATTTGTGATAGTGATGATTTTAAAGTTGAAAATTTAGGAAGACATATATTAGGTAGGCAGTATGTTGGTTTGAATAAAGCCGATGCAATAGTTAAGTATATAAAAGAGCAATTTGGCGATAAAAATCTTAATATTCAATCTATAGGTCAAAGTGTAAATACAATTACTAATTTTAGTGAATATGATTTAGTTATAGATGCTACAGGTCAGATTGAAATTGCAGAGTATTTAAATGAAAAGATACTTCAAATACCTAAAGAATATAGACCAAATCTTTTACATCTATGGATATATGGCAATGGGGAATGTGTGCAAGCATTGATTAATTTGCCTTCGAAATACGAAAGTAAAGGCGGGTGTATTAGTTGTTTACATCAATCAGGAATGGACGATTACAAAGAGAAATTTGATCCACTGGGAAATAAGGATTTTTTAAAAATTATGGGTTTAGGACCTTGTGCAGCCTATACTCCTTATTCAGTTTCTGCTAGCTTAGCAGTCGCAGGCCTTGCAATCGATTTGCTTTTAGAATGGAGAAATTCTACTCAGTTAGTAAATAATTACTTTACTCGATATAGCGTTGCTTATTCAGGTACAAAAATTTTTGATATGGAATTAACAGCTCAAGAATCATGCCCACATTGTCTTACAAAATCATAGGGAAATATATTTCTTCTAATCTCAAATATATATTGTTCAATTAGTTGATCTTATAGAGGCTTATGAAAACAAATATTACCCAATCAAATGCAGAAGCTACGGTGCTACAAAAGCATTTCTAAATGCTGCTGATCGCTCGGTCTAAAGGAATTACAGATTACATCTGTGATTATCGTATAGCTATCAGTGGGATTTTAGAAAAATTTATAATAAGACTACTATGTAAGGGATAAGTTAAGAGTCGTTAGCACTTATTTTGAATGTCTCATACGTTAATATTAGTCAATAACAATATTTGTCCTCTCAAGACTAAAGAAATTATTTTAGAATGATGATTTTTTGATAGCAAAGGTTGTATATTATAAAAAAATACTTTGATTATATGTTTATGAAAAATCTTGATGTGAGTTTAGATAACTGCTTTGGAATTGCTAAGTTAAGCCATAAATTCTGTTTTGAAAGAAGTAAAGTAAATTTAATTTATGCTCCTAATGGGACGATGAAAACTTCGTTTGCCAAAACTTTTGATTTAATTTCTAAAAAAGATCCTAAAAATTTACCATTAGATAGAGTTTATAAAGCACGAGAAACAAAATTTAAAATATTAGTAGATGAAAGTGAAATTAATCCAGATAATATATTTGTTATTAATTCCGATGATGGGGATTTTGATGGCTCTGATAAGATTAGTGCATTTTTAGCTAGTAAAGAATTAAAAAAGACATATGATGATATATATAAGAATTTAAATACTGAAAAAAATAATTTTGTGAAAAAGCTAAAGGCTATATCGAAGAGTACAGACTGTGAAAAGGAAATTTTAAACACATTTACAGAAATATCGGAAGATTCATTTTTTGAAATTTTATTAAAATTGAAAGATACACTAAAAGATGATTTTAGAAAATTTGATTTTAAATATAATGATGTATTTGATTCAAAAGGGAAGGTATTGAATTTTTTAGAAAAAAACAAGGAAACTTTAAACCTGTATGTTTCTAGTTATAAAGATGTAATTTCTAAATCTAATTTTTTTAAAGAAAATAGTGGAAATATTTTTGGAACTTATCAGGCAAATGAAATATTAAAATCTATTTCTGATAATTCTTTTTTTAATGCAGGTCATACATTTGTTTTAGGTGATAGTACTATAGTTAATGATTCTGAAATTTTAAAAGATTTAGTTAGTAGTGAAATTGATAAAATATTAAAAGATAAGGATTTAAAAGATGCATTTGATAAGGTGGATAGAATAATAAGTAGTAATGTTGAGTTGAGAGCATTCCATCATGTGATTCAAAAAGATAATTTACTTTTACTAGATTTAGAAAATTATCAGGATTTTAAAAAAGAAGTATGGATTTCATTTCTATCACAAATAAAAATTGACACTGAATTGTTGGTTAATTTATATGAAGAAAAAAAATTGGAATTGGAAAAAATAATATCTGAAGCCAAAAAGGAATCAATATTATGGACGGAAATAATTAATACTTTTAATTCTAGATTTTTTGTTCCATTTAAAGTCTCTTTAATTAACAAGGAGGATGTTATTTTAAAAAAACAAACCGCAAATCTAGCATTTTTATATACTGATAGGGGAGATGATCCAGTTGAACAAGATAGAAGTACCTTATTAAGTGTATTAAGTAAAGGTGAGCAGAGAGCATATTTTATTCTTCAATTCTTATTTGAACTTGAGTCGAGAAAGGCTAATGCAGATGTAAACCTTTTAATTCTTGATGATATATCAGATTCTTTTGATTATAAGAATAAATTTGCAATTATTGAATATATTAAAGATATTAATCAGTTAGATAATTTTAGAACAATTATTCTAACTCATAATTTTGACTTTTACAGAACTTTAGCTTCACGTTTTAACTTACCTAAAAATGTAGTTTATATGGCTGTGAAAAATGAAGAAAAGGAAATTACTCTCAAATCGGGTAATGACTTAAGAGATGTATTTTCGTCTTTAATAAAAAATTTCGAAAAACCAATATATTTTATAAGCTTAATTGCATTTGTAAGAAATCTTGTACAGTATAGTGACCCTAAAGGTTGTGATGATTTTACTAACCTTACTAACTGTTTGCACTTAAAGAAAGAAAGCCTAACGTTAACTTCTAACGAAGTTTTTAATATTTTTTCTAATAAACTATTTTATTTAAAAGGGAAGACTATAGATTTTGGAGAAGAAAATATTGTTGATTTGATATTTAAATCTTCAGATTCGATAGCTAGTTCTGAAAACATAAATGAAATTTTTATCGAAAATAAAATAGTTTTAGCTATAGCTACAAGATTAAAAGCCGAATATTTTATAATATCAAAAATCAAAGAAAAGGGCATTACTTTAGAACTCGATGAAGTTTGGAATCAAACTAGGTATTTATGTGATCAATATAAGATTAATTATCCTGCATGTAGTGCTTTATATATATTAGATAAAGTGAACCTAATGACTCCTGAAAATATACATATTAATGCTTTTATGTATGAACCTTTAATTGATATGTCTGTTAAACATCTTATTGATTTATATATAGATGTATCAAAATTATGTAATCCTTTTGATATCAGAGGTTTATACATTTAAAAATAGTCATGAGAGCAAATTTTTTTGTTTTTAGATGAAAAGTTTATTATAAAATATTTACTAAAAATAAATACTTATATATACTTGATGCTAAGGAGCCTCTCCAAAATCTATCCTAATGTAAAAGCAAATTGTAGCTATACAAAGGGGTGTTAGTTCCCACAACTAACGTAATTAGATAAGGAGAAAGGCAATGTCTAAGAAATTAGTCGATGTCCGAGCATATCGTCGTTATCGCTTAGGTGCATGGGAAGATGTGTGCAAACACAAACGCTCATACCCTAAACGATAGATGAATGTTAGGGAGAGGTTCTGGTTTATATAACAATTATTTTTAGCTTTCCTTGGCAAGATTGCATATTCCTACATAAACTTATCACTGATTTTTATTCGTATCCTTCCCCAATTCCTGTTTCAAGTCGGCTATCAAGAATTAAATTAAATTAAATTGCTAATACTTAGTGTATGTTTGAAATACGGTTAAACTACATGGCAAATATAATATAATTTTTATCATACAGTATAAGTTCTTAGATATGAATGGATTAACTTTTATAAACGGTGCGATTGTTACTGCGACTGATGTTCGCAAATCTTGGAGCAAAATTGTTCAAGGTCTCAAAGATAGTCATAAACCTGTTTTTGTCTGCAAGAATAATACTCCCGAAGCTGTTATTCTCAGCTTTGAAGAATTTCAAAACATGCAGGAAATTGTTCAAGCTGCTCGGCGCGAACAACTAGGACAACAAATGGTTTGTGATCTTTTAGATATTGCTCAGCTAACTAGTCAACCGATCAAACACATGCTTTTGAACTCAAAAGATGTGTTTGAAGAAGCAAAAGGGCATTAAATATGGTTGTTGGTGATATTTATAGAATTTTTGTAAAATTTAGTTCAAATACCCTTGAAGGGAAAGAACACCATACAGCTAATTTTAGGAAGTATTTTTGATCGAATAAGTAGGGAGGGGCATGTTTAGTTCTTCTAGGGATATTCCTTTATTTGCAGCATTTGTAGACCAAACTACAAGTTTTTCAGTGAGTATGTTGTTATCATTTTCTAATCGTTCTATGGTTCTTTCAAGCTTTTCAATTTTTTCAAAAGCTGTTTGCAATCCAGAACTACCGAAATTATTTTTTTCGTTTCTTTCGGGGTTTTCGATCCATCTTCTTTTATCCCAAGTATTTTTGAATCTTGAGTGTCTCAATAGAGCAGCTTTCGTATACTTATGACCCAGATCTAATTCAAGTATGGCTAAAAAACGAGACCAAGTTAGTTTTCCAGTCCAACCATCAAGTAGCTTTAAAGCAATATCAATTCTCTCATTAGTTAAACGTGGTGCAGTAGTCATATATTATTTTAATCCTGAAAAATTTTTAAAATTTGAATTTTGCTCTGATTCTCTTACTGCGAAAGCTAAACCAACTTTAGTTTGATGATAGTCGGATGAGTCGGCTAGGGTAAACATTGTATTATTTGGAATACTGTCGTCTTCTAGAAATCCTTTGATTTTGTGCCAACGCTCTAATTTTGGTTCATTGACTTCAATCCATCTTCTTGCACCTGTATGCCCATCTTTTTCCGCCTCTTTTGCCTCAATTAGTGCTTTTTCGAGTATTTGTACTTGATAAGAAGCCTCTTTTTTATGTTTCTCATTACCTTTCATAACTGAAAACTCACCGCAATTTCCACAGTCTTTATCTTTAGGGCAAGGGGTGAGAGAATAGTCATGCCGACAGATACCATATTGAGTTAAATGAATTGAACCTAATTCTATTTGTAGAGCTTCGTGATAACTTATGGTATTTCTTTTAGCAATTGCTTGTGCTTTCTTTTCTAAATTTCCTGCTTCCTTAATCATCTCAACCTGATTTTCAAGATTTGTAAAAGCTTCAATAATCGCTTCTTGGGATAAGTGATTGTAAACATCATTCTGTTTAATGTTTTTTCTTCCAGACCAAAATGCAATGAGTTCCTGAGAGAGCGCTTTAGTTTGTGCCAAGGTATTAAGTAGGTGCCTAAATTGGTGAGTGGTAACATACATTGCTTTTCCACTGACCAATTTTTTATTATTTCTACTGAAAACAGTATTACCATCTGGATTACTCCCTAATTGCTTATTAATTTTGTTAATATCAATTGTTTCAGGTACATATAGAAGTGAGTCAGCATCTGGTTTAAGTATGTGTTTAGGAAAAACAAATAGCGATTCATCCCAATATTGCTGTGATCTGCCATCAAATATTGGGAATGTTTGAGGTAATTTTGAAATTATAAAGCGTTCTAATTCTTCAAAATTATAAAGACCTACTGAGGGACTTTTTTTCACCATTCTACTTTTTTCAGTAGTCCTTCCGAGTAGTTTAGAAAATCCATAGCCAAAAGCATCACATGCCTTAATTGAGTTCTCCTTTCCTAGAATTTGAGTAGCCTCCCATAAAGTAATTGGCTGATTTCTCAAATGTTCAAGCTGAGGAAGGAGATATAATTTATTTGGATTGTCTCTATACCATCGTGCAGCTTCACGCGCGGGTTTGCCAATTTCAATCAAATAGTTAACAGCATCAGTAGCTAATTCTTCATATTCTTTATTTACAGCAAATTTGGTTAATGGATCTCCACCTTTCAATGGTCTCCATTTTAGCCCCATGATTTCATGATTTCCTTGAGTGGCTTTTGCAATGCAATCTATAGGGAGAGATAAAATTTCTGAGGCTCTACTAGGTGCAAACATTGCTAAAGCAGAAAAGCAAGTGACTATCTTATCTGGGATATGGCTGCTTGAATGATGGATCTCAGCGAGAGCCAGAATTTCTTCCAAATGTGGTATTTTCGACTTACTACCTTCCACATGTTCTTTCTGTGTACGATCGCTCCTAGCTGGCGGGGTATAAGTAATAGTTGTGGAAAATTTATATATTATTGTATTTAGTTGTTTTTTTATGACTATATTATTGATGATTGACTCTAATTTTTTTGCAATACTCCATGGGTCTTTGTATTTAGATCTAAGATAGGATTCAGCTATATGCAAAGTCTCAACATCTATTTCAGTTATGCACACTGGTGATTTTTGTTCTAATAAAGCAAATTCCAAGGCTTGAATAGCGTAAATAATGCGTTTGTATTCGGATAGTCTATTTATTCGCATAATTTCGCAGAATACTGCTTTAGCGAAATCTATAAAGGAGTCTGATATAGCAATACTAATTTTACTTTTAGATATTGAATTATCATTTACAGAGCGGAAATAGATTTTTCTTGATTTACTATCACTAATTTTATTTTTTAGAAAATTTGTAATATCCCATATATTGTCATCCCAATTACAGTCTTGGAATATAAAATTAGTTTTATTGTTTAAAATGAAAATACTTAAATTTTCTTGAGCTTCTATTTTTTTAGATTGGCTGAAATCAATAATAGTTGTCATTCGTTATACCTTGATTCTATAAGACTAATAAGATCTTTAACTGCCCTGATAGCCTGTATATTGATTTCTTTAATCCTTAATGATTGTTCTTTAGCTTGATCTTCTAGTAAATATTCTAAAAGTTTATCCCAAGGCGCATCCATTAATGGTTCAAAATAGGGGCATGTTAAACATGCTATAGGAGCATTTTGATAGCATTTAGCTTGTGTCCCACATGAGCCAATAGTTTTTCCTGCTAATCGGAAAAAATCTGCTATTGCTGATTCTTGAAATTTTGCTTCATCTAAAGATGGGATTATTTTTCCTTTAAATGCTTTTGCAAAAAAGTTCATTTCCTCATCTAAAGCATCTTGTATTGGTTTCTGTAACTCAGGCATAGAGGCACGATAGTAACGTATACAACTTAGGGAGCGATGAGTTAGTAGTCTTGCTACTTCTTGATCTGAAGCGCCACTAGCTAATGCTCTTGTTGCTAGGGTGTATCTGAATCTATATGCATTTACTGGAATTTTCGCTTCTAATCTTGAGGAATAAGTAGATAAGTTTTCGAAGATTTGTTTAGTTTTGTGACTAATTTGGATAGGATTTAACTTAAAGAAATTTGTTTGTTCATCAACAGGAGGAGGATAACTCTCTATATATTTAATTATACAGTCAGCCAAAATAGTCGGTGCTTTCCTTAGAAAATAGCCTTGCTCGACAATTCCTTCTCCTTTAGCTAAAGGCATTTTAATCATTACTTCATTATCAATGATTTGTATGTCTTCATATTTTAAGCGTGATAATTGGACTGGTCGTGCTCCTGTTGCGATCAAAAACCAAGAGAGAGTATAGTCAAATAAGCTTAATGAAGCGTTACTGAAAGCAAAGTTCAAATTAGAATGTATACTATCTAGCTCTTGTAAAGTAAAAGTGCCTTTTTCGGGATCATTTGCTATTAATTTGAAATAAACTGGGTTTCTTTCTTCCCATTTCTCTGAATTTGCTAAAAAATCGGCTAAATCATTCGATACTAAGTTTTTAAAGTTTTTACTAAGTTTTCTTAATAATGGTGTTATAAATGGTTGATATCCAATACTTACATTATTTAAAGAATCTAAGCATTCAAGTCCTAATGTTGTAGCTAAATAAACATCAGATTCAAACCATTTTTTTAAAGCTCTTGTGGTTGTTGCTGCATATGATATTGAATGAGTAGAAAGCAAATCTATCACTGAATTCGATAATACTTTATGTAATATATTATTATTACTGAAAATATTGAAATTAAGAAGAAATGTCATACCATCATGGTTGTCGATTTTAAAATTTTTATAAAGTGGAACAGTTACATGTCTCCCATCGAGTAAAACAATTGTTCGTTCCGTAAGTGGAGTGATTTCTTTAATTATATTACTTTGCATATTTATGACTCTGGCCTAATAAGAATACTATTAGCTAATAATTCAGCAAGTTCATCGGCCTTTTCTCTGATAGATCGACGTGCATACCGATTGCTCATTTCAGATATTGAACTCCATCCCATTAATCTGTTACGGATTTGCTTTTCTATCTCTTTATCTGGTCTGCTATCGCTTGGCAAGCTATCTATCATTTCGCTAAAAATATCATTCCACGTTCTTCTCATTGTATGCGGGGTGAGACATGTAGTTATCTCTGCATGCTGTCTTAATGTTCTAAATGTTAGATTGATAGCATCATTTGATAAATGTTTACCTTTCTCTGTTGTAAATAGATAGCCATGCTTTCTATGTTTGAAAGGAATTTTATTTAAATACTTGGTAAGGAAAATATGAAAATATTCACAAGCCTTAGAGGAACATTTAACTTCACGTTGGACTGTTTTAGATACTCGAATATTAATGGTATGGGTACTGTAGTTAACGTCTTCAATTTTTAGAAATCTTAATTCACTTCTTCGCATTCCTGTACTTAACATGATTTCGTAAATTAACTGATTTCTATGTTTGAGAAATTCATTTCTGAATGGGTTATCTGGGTGCTTTGGGTTAATGATCTCAATAAGAGTGTTCCGCTCATCAATTGAAAGCCCTTCAGGTGCATCTTGATCACCTTTATTTGAGACTTTTGGTGCTAATGAGTAAAAGTAATTTAGACGTTGCTCTATGTCATTAAATTTATTTTTATTTAGACGATGTTTTGATCTTTGAAGTAGAAATTCAAAGTAGTTAAAAATTGTCTTTATCTGAAATGCACCTTCTTCCGCAGAAGTCGCACTTTTTGTTTCTTGGTTTGGTGACTGGATGTAGATGATGTTTTCAATTTTTTTTGAAATTTTTTGGGGATTTAAAGATTGTTGCTTATCCTTTTTAGCAGCTATCTGATCTTGATGGTTTCGTTTTAATCTAAGGAAAAAAGCCAAATCTTGTAATTGCTCTATGGTTAAGAAATCAAAAAATAAGATACTTTCTTCTAAGGCTATTTTATTTAGTGATGCCCATAAATGAGCAGTGCCAATACATCTTAATACTTTTTCAGTGGTGCTAGCTGCACGTCCTAAAGTTCTAAACTTTGTAATTGCATAAACATTTGGATAGAACAATGGAATTCTGTTCTCATCAATAAGTATCACTATTGGATGCTTATCACTGGCAATAAACTTTTTGATACTTCGTTTTATCATTCTTGTATACGTTTTTTAATTATCATTTTCCATACATTTATTAAATATAAAAAAATACCCCCTGTAAAGTATTTAAGTAAATATTTTACAAGGGGTTTGTTGTGAAGCCGTATACGATTATATAAGTATCAGCCCTATTGGCAAGCTTCGCAATCTGGGTTGTCGATTGAACAAGCCATAGGAACCGGAG
>DALZNT010000117.1:0-10358 GCA_032005505.1 Clostridium sp.
TTTGAATATTTTGAAATTAACAAGGTGTTAGTTATTGCTCCCTTAAGGGTTGCTTATGATACATGGAGCAGAGAATGTGAAAAATGGGATCATCTAAAGGAAATTAAAATATCAAAGGTTCTAGGTACAGAAGCTGAAAGAAGAATGGCATTAGCTGACACAGCAGATGTTTATATAATCAATCGTGAAAATGTAGAATGGCTATGCAATAATTACGACTTTGACTTTGATATGGTGGTTATAGATGAACTTTCAAGTTTTAAATCCCCAGCTTCCAAAAGATTTAAGGCACTTAGAAAAGTAAGACCTAAGATTAAAAGAATAGTTGGATTGACTGGAACTCCAGCACCTAACAGTCTTATGGACCTATGGAGTGAGATAAATTTACTTGATATGGGACAGAGGTTAGGAAGATTCATTGGTGGTTATAGAAATGAATACTTCTTGCCAGATAAAAGAAATCAACAGGTTATATTCAGTTACAAGTTAAAGGAAGGTGCTGAAGAAAGAATCTATAACAAAATATCAGATATATGTGTAAGTATGAAGGCTTGTGACTATTTGGAGATGCCAGATAAGATTCATAATGTTATAGAAGTTGAGATGTCAGATAAGGAGAAAAAACTATATAGCAAACTTGAAAGAGAAATGCTAATTCCTTTTGAAGACGGTGATATAGATGCAGTTAATGCAGCAGCACTTTCAAATAAGCTTCTTCAAATGGCAAATGGAGCCGTATATGATGAAAATAAAGCTGTTAAAGAAATTCACAATAGAAAGCTAGATGTCTTAGAGGATTTAATAGAAGGAGCCAATGGAAAGCCAGTACTTATTTATTACAGCTATAAGCATGATAAAGAGAGAATAGCTAAAAGGTTTAAGGTTCAAGAAATCTTAACTAGTGAGGACATTGAGAAATGGAACAAAGGAGATATTCCTATGGCAATAGCACATCCAGCTTCAGCAGGTCATGGACTTAACCTTCAAGGAGGAGGCTCCACCATAATCTGGTTTGGACTAACCTGGAGCTTAGAACTTTATCAACAAGCAAATGCAAGACTATGGAGACAGGGTCAAAAGAACACTGTAGTAATCCATCACATTATTACGAAAGAAACAGTAGATGAACAGGTAATGATATCTCTTAATGAGAAACGAACAGGTCAAGATTCATTAATTAATGCTGTGAAAGCAAGAATTACAAGGAGGATTTAAAGTGAGGATATTTCGAGGATGTATAGCAATGGTTAACTTTGGAGCTATGCAAGGTTCAGTTCAAAAGGGAATAAGACCAGCAGTGATTATTCAAAATGATATGGGCAATAAATATTCTACAACAACCATAGTTGTACCTATAACAGGAAAGATGAAAAAGGAGCTACCAACTCACCACAAACTTCTTAAAAAAGATTATAGTTGTTTAAAATGTGACAGTACACTTTTAGGGGAACAGGTTCTAACAATATCAAAGACACAAATTCTTGAGAGTATTGGGGTTCTTAAAGAAGATGACCTTAAAAAGTTAGATAAAGTTTTGGCTGTAAGTATTAATTTAAATACAAAAATATGTTAAATTATTGGAGGGTTCAACTATGGAATTGAAGGATATGTGTATAAATAAAATAAGAGGAAATAGATGCAGTAAGTTAATTGTTAAATCTTGTCCAGGAGATAAATGTACATTCATGAAAACAGCAGAGCAGCAAAAAGAATCATGTAAGTATTCTCATGAAAGATTAAGAACAGTGAATAGAGAAACACAGCTTTATATATCAGAGAAATATTATGGTGGAGCTATGTCATGGAAAAAGGAGAGGTTATGATATGACCACCAAAGAATATTTAGCTCAGGCTTACAGAATAGACCAAAGAATTAACAGTAAGCTTGAACAAATAGTCTCTTTAAGAGAGTTAGCTACAAAAGCAACATCAACTTTATCAGATACGCCTCCAAGTGGCACACATAATGTTCATTCCATGGAAGGAATAATAGTAAAAATGATGGAGCTTGAAAATGAGATTAATGCAGACATAGATTTATTAATTGATTTAAAGAAAGAAATAATGTCAATCATAAAAAGCATTAATAATCCTGAGCAGCAAACATTATTGGAGCTACGATATCTTTGCTTTAAAACTTGGGAGCAAATAGCTGTTGATATGAGATATAGTATTCAAAATGCTTATAAGGTACATGACAGAGCTGTAGCAAATATTGTTTTTGAAAAAGAGTAGAGTAAAGTTGCTGGTATTAAAGTAGAAATAATATCTAATAATTTAAAGTTTGTGTAAAAATATGTTAAAATTGTTTTATAAAAGTTACTGGGGGTAGTTATAATGGACAAATTTAACTTAGATAAAATAAATAATATAATTAGTACACAAAGCTATAATCATGCTAATAATATTGCGAGTGATATAAATAGAAGAAACGAAGAAATGATAAGAGCTATCAATACTAGTAGAGAGGAAAAAGAAAAATTGGAGAGTGATAGACACGAAGAGATAGTTAGTGAACTAAAAACTACAAATATTTCTTTGAAAAAAATCAACACTGAGTTAGCGCAAGCTAATGAAACATTAAGATTACAGTTAACTAGTGTAAATAATAATTTAGATTTCATTTTAAATTCATTAGGAGCTAATTCGCAAAGGATTCAATCAGAAGTAATGAAAACTAATGTTGAAATAGCGAAGCTTAAAACACTTTTAGAGTTTAAAGATGAAAAAGGGGTAAAGGAGTTCATTTCGGAACATGGAATAGAGAGTATAGGATTAATATTACAAGTTTTAGGAATGTTTATGGGAGCGTAATTAAAGAGTCTTGGTAATTAACCAGGACTTTTAATTTTTCTTTAGGAAATTATAATAAATAAAAATCTATGGATAACTCTATGAGAGCAGTAAAACTCATAGTCTACGAAGTATATTTTTTTATTTACACCTTGTACCAAAGGTGTTATACTGAGCTTGTAAACACCTTGGTACAAGGTGTAAAGTCTAGATTAATGGAGGATTTTAGTATGCCAATAATAAAAATTTCTTTAACAGATGAAGAGTATCAAGAACTAGAAAATCTCGCAACAGGTGAGAAAATGAGCATTCAGGATTTTATAAGATATAAAATGTTATCTCAAAAAAACCCATCTATTTTTATACCTGAAGAGGCTGTAAGGCGTGCTCTTGAAAAGTTCTCAAAAGAAGATGAACCATTTGCTTTACCAGACATTTATGCTGAGTTATGGTGTGATTTAAATCCTAGAATGACAGGTGTGTTCGGAAAGAGATTTTTCAATTATGTCAAAAATATAAGTGAGATCGAATATGTAGGAATGACACCAGACGGAAGAAGAGCAACTTATAAAATAGTGTAAAGGAGAGAGTATAGAATGAAATTAACCTATAATGAAAAGCGACAAATTGAAACAGCTATGATAAGTATAATTCAAGCAAATCCCAGTGGAATAAATACGAGATCACTGATTACCAATGTACACGCAAATGTAAGTTCTAGAATCCCTAATGCGAATCGTCATCATATAGCAGGAATGATTGCTTGGGTTGTAGCATCAACTAATAGTTATTTAAAAATACGTACACCTGGTTATTCTGTTATCGTACAATAAATCAATATTGGCTAAGCACGCACTGGGGTGCTTTTTTATACTATTAAAAATATAAGGAGTAAAACTTATGTCGCCAAGAAAGCCTTGTAAGCATTTAGGGTGTCCTAAATTAACAGAAGATAAGTATTGTGATGAACATAAACAGTTTAACATAAAAGAAAAAGCTACACCCGCTGAACGTGGTTATGATAGTAAGTGGAGAACTTCTAGGAATAGATTCTTAAAAGGTAATCCTTTATGTGTTAGGTGTAAAGATGAAGGTAGATTAGTTATAGCTACTGTGGTTGATCATGTTAAACCTCATAGAGGATATAAAAAGTTGTTCTGGGATGAAAGCAACTGGCAAGCTCTTTGTAAGAAATGTCATGATAAGAAGACTATGACTGAAGATAGATATAAAGAATATGGGTATAATACGAATAGAAACTAAATATAATTATTGTGAGTAGTATTTCTATGGAAGGTGTTTTGTTGGAATTAAATAAACAAAATTTAATTGAATTGATAAATCAAGTTAAGGAAGAGGCTGAAGGTATTAAGGAGAGTTATTTAGAGGATAAAATTGCATTAGAGAAGATCAATGTTTTATCAACACAACTTAAAGAAATAGAGAAAACTTTAAAACCTAAACAAAAGGATTTGAAAGAAAGAGTAAAGAGAATAGATGAAATATTAGGTGAGCTTTTAGATATAAAGTTTTTTGTAATACTAGAGCAAGTAGATGAAATGTTTAGAAATATAGATAAGAATTTATTAGATGGAATGCGACTTAGCAATATAGAAGGTACTAATGATCAGTTAATAATATTTGAAAATAAAGAGGTTGGAAAGATTGAAGTGTTAGAGGAATATAGACCTCAAATGAAGATATCTGTAACTATATATGATAAGAATGAAGAGTTTGAAGTTAATGATTCTATTAGAATCTATAATATAATTTCATTTATAAATACTAATTTTAATTACAAGTAAATACTAAAAGAGTAGAGTAAAGTTGATAGAAGTAGAGTATAAACTTCTGATACTATTATAATAGAGAAAATAAATAATAAATAGTAAGTCATTACAGTGAAGATTGTAGTGGCTTTTTCTTTTGAGGTGATTTAAATGCCAAGGAAACCACTAAAACCATGTAAGCATCCAGGTTGTCCAAAATTAACTGCAGAATTTTATTGTGATGACCATAAAAAGGTTCATGTAAAAGATAGAGCTAATGCTACTGAGCGAGGCTATGATAGAAAATGGAGAGCCGCAAGAGCAAGATTCTTAAAAGTGAATCCTTTGTGTGTTAGATGTAAAGAGCAAGGAAGGTTAGTTAAAGCTACAGTTGTAGATCATATAAAACCTCATAGAGGAGATAAGAGATTGTTTTGGGATGAAGGTAATTGGCAAGCTTTGTGTAAGAGGTGTCATGATAAAAAAACTATGCACGAAGATACTAATAACATATATTTTAGTTATAAGTAGAAAATTTTTGTAAAATATAGTAAAATTATTAGAAAGAATATGATAAATATGATTGGAGTTATTATGGAATTTAAATCTGTACAGTTTTGGTTAGCATTTTTACTTATTGCTTTCTTAATAAAATTAATATATAAAGGATATAAAAAAAATGAATATAATAAATGGAAAGAGGGGATGGAAAAAAGTGCAGAAGAATTAAAGAAACAAATAGAGCTTGAAAGAAGACATTTTAATATTTTTACACAAGATGATTCGCCTGAAAACATAAAAAAAGGTGAGTATGTTAAAATATTTTTAAATAGAAAATATCCAACAAACAATGGGATTTATATTAATCATTGTTGGAACTGTAAAAGCCATATTTCTTCTAACACAAATATCAAATGTGATAAATGCAATTGGTATATATGTTCAAAGTGTGGTTCGTGTCAACCACACTGTAATCATGGATGGAGTGTTAATAGAGAATATATGGATGTTATATGTGATGTACTTTTACTACAAGATGATTGTGAAATAAAGCATAGGTTTAAAGATTTAGAAGAAGAAAGAAAAAAATTACATATCACATTAAAAAGCACACAAAATTTAAGAACACTTGATGAACCACTAAAGGAAGAAGTAGAAGCTAAAAAGAGAGAAGAAATTAAAAATTATCAGAAGAAACAAATGAAAATAAAAGAGAAGCAAAAGCGAGAAAGAGAACTATTGCTTAAATTAAGAATGGAAGAGAAGAAAAAATATGAGCAAGACCAACGAAATAAGGAAGAAAAAAGAAAAGTAGAAGAGAAAACATTAGTACAAGGAAGTGTAATAAGAAAAAACCTATCTACAGAAAAAAAAGAGATAGTTGAAAGTGCAAAATTAACAAATAACTATAGCAATAATTCAAATAACAAAATTAAGAATTGTATAAACAATCAGAGTTCTGATATTGATGATAAATCTTGGTTAAATAAAGTAGGAACATATAGTTCATATATTCAAAGAAAAGAGGAAAATAAAAAAATAAAAGAAAATACTGCAAAGTTTTTAGGCGTATCACCTAATGTTTTACCGGATTTTCAACAAGGTTCTGATGGTTCTTTAAAGGGAAGTGGATCAAATTATATAGTTAGAAGTTCATATAATTATAAAAATACTAAGGTAGAAGAAGATATAGGTAAGAAAGTATAAAAATTAACTGGATAAGAGATGAATTGTATCTATGGGAGAGGTTTAATATGGTAAGAAGAAATCGGGATGGGGCGTTAAGAAATCTGACAATGAAAGCTATAAAAACGTATATGAATATAATCAATATCTGCCATTAGGTTAATGTTTCGGAAGATAGAGATTTTCAGAAAACATATAATGGGTTTTATAGAGTAATGAAAAAGAAGAAGGAATTCTATGAAGCATATTATAAACTTATGGAAGAAGGAAAAAATAAAAATATAACATTTGAGGATGTCTTAATGAGTTTGTTTAATGAATTTGGTAGTGTTGAAGCATCTTTTAGTAGTAAGCTGATATCAACTTTGAATGTTGATTATCCAATATGGGACTCTTACGTGTTAAAGAACTTAAATATAAAGGTACCTAGCTATGGAAGTAAGGATAGATTAGCAAAAACAGTTGAAACATATAAATATTTATGTGAGTGGTATGAAGAATTTCTAAAATCAAGTGAAGGAATAGAGATTATAAATAAATTTGATTCTTTATATCCTTGTGATATTAGTAATACTAAAAAAATAGATTTTTTATTGTGGCAGATGAGAGAATAAATATTGTTAGTAGGGGGGTATCTAATCGTAAAGAGAGGACAAGCCAACGACCGCTGCCCAGTCACACGTGAATTTTCGCATAATTAGCTAAGGGGGATACCTAAAAATTGCATAATAATAAGTTCAAACTAAGTAACTGCAAAGTGTTGTGGTTACTTTTTTTATGCGAAAAAGTTAGAAGTGGAGGAGAAATAAAATGACTTTAGATGATAAAGAAAAAGTAAAGGAGCTACGGCTGCAAGGTATGGGATATAAGGCTATTTCAACTATTGTTGGATTATCAAGAGATAGCATTAGGGCCTTTTGTAAAAGGCATGGCTTGGCAGGAGATTATCGTGTTGTAGCCTTAAATATTAAAGAAAAAGTTAATAAAAATCTACTTTGTGCTAATTGTGAAAGACCTCTAAATCAAAAGGGGTTAGGGAGAACCAGAAGATTCTGCAGCGATGAATGTAGAAGGATATGGTGGAAGGAACATGATACAGCAAGGAATAAAAGTAAGGAGCATACATACCATTACGTTTGTTCTTGTTGCGGAGAGAACTTTAGTGCTTATGGTAATAAAAAAAGAAAATATTGCAGTCATAACTGTTATATAAAAGATAGATTTTGGAGGGAAGAGGATGGAGTTTAAAAGGATAGCGATAGATTTACTTATACCAGCTGGATACAATCCAAGGAAAAAACTTAAACCGGGGGATAGTGAATTTGAGAAAATAAAGAACAGTATAAATGAATTCGGCTATGTTGAGCCAGTAATCGTAAATAAAGATATGACAGTTATAGGAGGACATCAGAGAATATCTGTATTAAAAGAGTTAGGGTACACTGATATTGATTGTGTAGTTATTGATATAGATAAAACAAAGGAAAAGGCTTTAAATATAGCTTTAAATAAAATTAGTGGTGAATGGGATAAGGAGCTTCTAGCAAATTTAATCAAAGATTTACAGGAGCTTGATTATGATACAAACTTTACGGGATTTGAACCACCAGAAATAGATGAATTGTTTAATGATATCTTCCCTAAGGGGGTTAAAGAGGATGGCTTTGATGAAGCACCACCTGAGAATCCTATATCTAGACAAGGTGATATTTGGATTCTTGGAAAGCATAGGTTGATTTGTGGTGATAGCACTAAGTTAGAAACTTATGAGAAATTAATGGATGGCAATAAGGCAAATTTAGTAGTTACAGACCCACCATACAACGTAGCTTACGAAGGTGTGGCTGGAACAATTCAAAATGATAATATGGACGATAAGAAGTTTTATGAATTTCTTCTTGAAGCTTATAAAGGAATGTATGAAAGCCTTGCTGATGGAGGTAGTATATATGTATTTCATGCAGATAAAGAATCAATTAATTTTAGACTAGCATTTAAAGATGCTGGCTTTTTTTATCACCAAACTTGTATATGGGTAAAGAATTCTCCTGTACTTGGACGTTGTGATTATCAATATAATCATGAACCAGTACTTGTTGGATGGAAGCCAACAGCAGGACATAAATTTTATGCAGATAGGAAGCAAAGAACCACATGGAATTTTGATAGGCCAACAAAATCAAAATATCATCCAACGATGAAACCACTTGCATTAATCGCTTATCCAATAACAAATTCTAGCTTAACTAATTCTATAGTGCTGGACCCTTTTGGAGGAAGTGGTTCTACACTTATTGCGTGTGAACAAACAGATAGGATTTGTTATTCCATAGAGCTTGATGAAAAATATGCAGATGTTATTGTTAATAGATACATTGAACAAGTTGGCTCTGATGAAGGAGTCTTTTTATTAAGAGAGGGCGAAAAAATAAGTTTTAAGAATCTTAGTAAAGATGTATAAATAATGCCACCTTCGGGTGGCTTTTATCATGGGTTTAATCCCCAATTATGTCGTAAAGATTATGAAGAATTAATGTGTTTTTAACTGGATTAATACTGCTTTCAGAGGTAACATGTACACTACCAAAAGGAAATATTTACATTTTGAAAGGAGTAAGAAACATGAAAAACCAGACATTCGGAGTAGAAATTGAAATGACAGGAATAACTAGAGCAAAAGCTGCAAAGTTAGTACAAGATTATCTAGGAGGAAGAAGTGAAAGAACCTATGATGGATATGATACATACATGATTAAAGCTTCAGACGATAGAATTTGGAAGGTAATGAGGGATGCAAGCATTTGTGTCATGAGGAAAGAAAATGGGAAGTTAGTTACAGCAACCTCAGAATACAGCGTGGAATTAGTTACACCAATATTAAACTATAATGATATGGATACCTTGCAAGAATTGGTTAGAAGGTTAAGACGAGAAGGAGCCATTAGTGACAGCAAGCTTCAATGTGGAATTCATATTCACATTGGTGCACAAAAGCATACACCAAAAACTTTAAAAAATATAGTTAACTTGATGTCTGCAAAGGAGGATTTAATTTATAAGGCATTAGAGATTGACCCAGAGAGAGCAAGATTCTGCAAAAGGGTTAACGAGGAGTTAATTAAAACTATAAATAAAAAGAAGCCTAAAACAATAAAACAGCTAGCGGATATATGGTACACAGGCTATGGAGCAGAAAGCAGAAGCAGACATTACCATACAAGTAGATACCATGGACTAAACCTACATAGCACCTTTACCAAGGGAACTATTGAATTTAGACTTTTCAACGGAACAATGCACGCAGGAAAGATAAGAAGCTACATTGTATTTTGCTTAGCAGTTAGCCATCAAGCATTAAAACAAAAGAGTGCAAGTGCACGAAGAACTAAAACAGATAATGAAAAATACACCTTTAGGTGCTGGCTTTTAAGGTTAGGTCTTATAGGTGAGGAATATAAAAATTGTAGAACGCATTTACTAAATGCTCTTGTAGGAGATTCAGCATGGAGAAGACCAAGAGCAGCTTGAATGTAAAATATAACCACAGGGGTTAAAGATACCCCTGTGGGAAATTGGATAGGAGAAGAAGTTATGAAAGAAAAAACAAAACTTTATGGAGCTTATGGCTCGAATATGAATATAGAACAGATGGCTCATAGATGTTCTAAGGCTAAGATAGTTGGCAAAGGAATTTTAGAAGAGTATAAATTAACATTCAGAGGAAGATTTAAAGGTGTAGCCAACGTTGAACCTTGTGAAAAAGAAGCAGTGCCAATAGTGTTATGGGAAATCACCGATGGTTGTGAATATGCCCTGGATGTATATGAAGGTTATCCAAGTTTGTATATTAAAAAAGAAGTAGATGTAACTATTGGAGATAAGCTTAAAAAGGTTATGATTTATGTAATGAAGGATAAATACACAGATATGCCTGCAGCACCTACGGAATATTACTTCAATGTTATAAGAATGGGATACATTGATAATAAGATAGATTTAAAGAAGCTTAATGTAGCATATCAACAATGCTTGGTTGAATTAAAAGAGAGGAAATAATTATGGACAGATTTTTCACACAGAAAAGTTGTGATAGGTGTGGTGGTCCCCTAG
>DALZNT010000118.1:0-9869 GCA_032005505.1 Clostridium sp.
ATAACTGTTCCAGTAATACCATGAAGTGCTTCCTTAGCTTTTCCTAATGAAGTAATTATAGCCTGACCATTTGTTGAATTCCTTACATAATCCATGCAGGCCTCAACCTTAGGAAGCATTGAACCCTTAGCAAAATGTCCTTCTTCTACATATCTTGTAGCTTCATCAAGATTAATCGAAGCTAAATCCTCTTGATTAGGCTTATTAAAATTAATAGAAACTCTATCTACAGCCGTTAAAATCAAAAGCATATCTGCATTTAAATCCTTAGCAAGTCTAGCACTGGACTTATCCTTATCAATAACAGCTGCAACACCTTCTAATTTACCAGGTTCATCCTCTACAACAGGAATTCCGCCTCCGCCAACAGTAATTACTATAGTTCCACTATTTATTAGTTCCTTTACAGTATTAAGCTCTACAATTCTCTGTGGTTGTGGTGAAGCTACAACTCGTCTATAACCTCTTCCCGCATCCTCAACAAAAGTAAACCCCTTGTCAGCTGCAATTTTTTCTGCTTCTTCCTTACTATAGAACATGCCTACTGGTTTAGATAAATTTATAAAGGCTTTATCATATTTATCTACTACAACTTGAGTAACTACCGTAACTACATTTTTAGTGATTCCACGAAGATTAAGCTCATTGCCAATAGATTGTTGAAGATGATACCCAATATAACCTTGACTCATAGCTCCACACTCAGCAAAAGGCATAAATGGTGTGTCGGCTCCATTATTTGAAGCAAAGTCCATGGCTAAATTTATCATCCCAACTTGTGGTCCGTTCCCATGACCAATAACAACGTTATATCCGTCCTCAACTAAATCAACTATGGTCTTAGCAGTACTCTTAACTAATTGAAGCTGTTCCTCAGCATTATTACCTAGTGCATTTCCCCCTAAAGCTATAACTAAATTCTTCATTTCATACTCCCCCCTCTTTTTTAATGAAACTCCTTCTCACATTCCTTCGAATGAGCGCTCACTGAGTAAGTTCGAATAACTAAATCCTAGATTTAGTTATTCGAACTTAACTTCCACTTACCAATTATAAATCTAGAGTGTCACTTATATCCCAATAGTTGCTGCCATAACAGCCTTTATAGTATGCATTCTATTTTCAGCTTCATCGAATACTACTGACTGTTTAGATTCAAATACTTCATCAGTAACTTCCATTTCACTTATTCCAAATTTTTCACTCATTTCTTTTCCAACAACTGTTTTTAAATCATGGAATGCTGGTAGACAATGCATAAATATAGCTCCATCAGCTGCATTTGCCATTGCTGTACTATTAACTTGATATGGTCTTAATTCCTTGATTCTAGCTTCCCAAACTTCATCTGGCTCTCCCATAGATACCCAAACATCTGTATAGATTACATTAGCACACTTAGTTCCTTCCATTACATCCTCAGTTAAAGTTATAGTACAGCCATTTTCCTTAGCTACTTTCCTACACTCCTCAACTAATTCTTCTGCTGGGAAAAGTTCCTTTGGAGCACAAGCTGTAAAGTTTAGTCCCATCTTTGCGCATCCTACCATTAATGAGTTACCCATATTGTTTCTGGCATCTCCCATATATACAAAATTTATTCCCTTAAGTCTTCCAAACTTCTCTTCAATAGTAAGTAAATCTGCTAGAATTTGAGTTGGGTGGAATTCTGTAGTTAATCCATTCCATACAGGTACTCCTGCATATTTAGCTAATTCCTCAACTATTTCTTGATCAAAACCTCTATATTCAATACCATCATACATTCTTCCTAGAACTCTAGCCGTATCTGCAATAGATTCCTTTTTACCCATTTGAGAACCTGTTGGTCCTAAGTAAGTAACTCCCATTCCTAAATCCATAGCCCCAACTTCAAAAGAGCATCTTGTTCTTGTAGAATCTTTAGCAAAAAGTATAGCTACATTTTTACCTTCTAAATTCCTGTGAAGAACACCTGTCCTTTTAAGATTTTTAAAATCCCTTGATAAATCTAGCAAATATCTGATTTCTGCTGGCGTAAAGTCTAATAACTTTAAGAATGAACGACCCCTTAAATTAACTCCCATAATAAAACCCTCCTCATTATTAATACAATATTTTAATATTCAATACTAACATATGTTAGATGATAATTAATAAATTACAATACCTATCAAGGTTCACGAACTAATGGCATAGACATACATCTAGGACCGCCACGTCCTCTTGACAACTCTGAGGATGAAATTATATGAATTTTAATTCCTTTTTCCTCTAAAATTTTATTTGTAACATAGTTTCTAGCATAGACTACTACTTCACCTGGTCTGATACAAAGTGTATTAGAGCCGTCATTCCACTGCTCTCTTTGAGATATAACATAATCCCCACCGCCACATCTTATAAGTTCTACATCGCAATCTAAAGCCTTTGACAGCACTTCTGAAAGAGTCATATTTGTTTTAACTAAATTTACCCTGCACATATCCCCTCTGGTGAGTTCAAAAATTTCAAGTGGTCCTTCAATCTGAGGGTGAATAGTGAACTTATCATAATCAACTTGAGTAAAAACTGTATCTAAATGCATATATGCTCTAGTTTTTGGAATTTTAAAGGCTAAAATTTTCTCTATCTTATTTTCCCATGTATCAAAGAAAATTCTCTCAGCTATTTTTTCAATAGCCTGAGGTGAGGTTCTTTGTGAAATTCCAATAGCGATAACCTTCTCTGAAATATTTAGAATATCTCCGCCTTCAATATGATGTTGAAAATCTCTATTATATACTCTTTTAGTGCTTCTATAATCTGGGTGATATCTAAATATATAATCGGCATAAAGAGTTTCTCTATTTCTTGTTTCTGAATACATCTTATTTAAGCTTATAGAGTTTCCTATAGATGCAAATGGATCTCTTGTGAAATATAAGTTGGGCATTGGGTCTGTAACAAAAGGATATGACACATTTACATAATCTGCTAAGCTCATTTTTCTAACTTCTGGTAATTCATTCTTACTTATACCTTCCATGGTCTTTCTTATAAGAGCCTCATTATCATCAAACCCAATAAGATAATCGTATAAGTCCTCTTGAACTTGTATACTTTTAACCTTAGCCTCCTCAATAAACTGCCTTATAAACTCTTTTTTTACAGCCTCATCACTTATAGCTTCTGCTGCTAACTCATGTAGGTAAACTACCTCTACACCATTATCTCGTAATACCTGTGCAAAGGCATCATGCTCTTCTTGTGCAACCTTTAAATATGGAATATCGTCAAATAAAAACCTTTCCATATATTCTGGAGTTAAGTTTTCAATTTCTGCTCCTGGTCTATGAAGTAATACTTTTTTTAGTGGCTTAATTTCACTTGTAACATTAATTCCCATAACCTATCCTTCCTTTTTATTTTCTCGCAAAATAAAAATATATAGTTTGTAAGTCTTTTTAAGCGAAACTCCAAAAGTGATGCTCTAAATCTGTGATTTGGTTATCAGAACTTTCACAGCGTGCATTTTACATTTGGATAGTTAAGCTTACTCCTCTTAAAAATTGAAGAGGAGTTTCCTTAATAATTATTTTATAAAATTAATCTTCAAAACTACTTCATGCACCCTCAAAAATTGTCTTATAATTTCGTAGCTCTAAAGATTCCTAAGCTATTAGTTAAATATATTGGTCCCTCTTCCTCCACTGATTGTTTAATGTACCTTTCGAACTCTTTCTTCTTAGTATCTATTATCTCTAAAATATTACCTGGAATAGAATAAATGTATTCTAGAATCCCATTGGTATCATTTACAATCAATTCATCATTATATAATCGCCTCTCAACTTGTCCAAAATATCTCTGTAAAATCTCCTCACCATTCTCAAGTCCGAATTTTGAATAAAGCTTATCTTCATGAAGCACTATATTGCTGCTAAAGGAATGCATTAACTTATCTAGTTCCTTCATATTACTCTCACCTATGGTCGAACAGTATACACAACCTCCAGGCTTCAACACTCTTTTAATTTCTGATAAAACCTCATCTAAGTCTTTCATGAAAAATAAAATATGGTTTGCTATAACTATGTCAAAACTATTATCCTCAAAAGGAAGCTTGTTAAGATTAGCTAACATAAACTTAAATCTGCCACTGCTATCATTCAAATTTATCTTTGCTTCATTAATCATATTCTCAAAAATCTCGGTAAGTATTATGTTGGTATCATTTAAAATACAATCGCTATTTTTTACCCATAAAGCACCATTACCACATGCTAACTCAAGAATATTATTTCCTGATACAAAATCAATATTCTTAAAAACCCACCTATACCAGCCTTCAGTATTATTACTAAACCGCTCCATAAGATTTACACTCTCATTTAAACTTGACACATCCTGAATACGCTGAAGTAACTCCTTTTCACTCTCTAAACTCTTAATATCATCTATAACACTTAAAAGTTCTTGTCCGTTGTTCTCCATACTTACTTGAGCCATTTCTATTGCATTTAGTACGACTCTCATATTATTCATCTTATTGTTAATAATGGTTTTCTGAAGTTTCAGATAATTCTCAAGATGATTTTTTTCAAATTCATCCTTATCCATAGCTTCAATCTCATCTAAGGATAATCCTAAATATTTTAATGCTAATATCTTTTTAAGTTTTACAAAATCCTCGTCCGAATAAAATCTATAGCCTGCCTCATTATAATAGGACGGTTTAAGTATCCCCTTCACATCATAATACCTTATTGTTCTCAGGGTTACACCCGCCTTCCCAGCAAACTCTCCAGTGGTATAATATCTATTATCTTTCATATCTACTCCCCCAAAGTAATTATTCATTATCCCACCTTTAACTTAATTGTAAAAGGTTACCTTACGTAATGGTCAATAGTTATTTTATAAATTTTATAAAATTATTTTCTTTATTGTTATTTTCACTTGTTATAACATCTATGTTTTTGATGAAAGATGAAGGATTAAAGATGAAAGTTAGTTTTTCATCTTTAATTTTTCATTTAGAGGAAGCACCTCGGCTCCTCTATCACCTTTCAGCTAAAATTAAGCCTCACTCTTCAAAGCTTCAACAAATGCTTCAACTTCCTCTACCTTAGTTGCCCAAGATGTCACAAGTCTTATTGCTGATTGATCTTCATCTACCTTTTGCCAAATGTAGAATCCATAGTCTTCTTCTAACTTTTTAATTATCTTATTAGGGAAGATTGGAAATATCTGATTTGTGGATGATTCTATCATAAAGCTGTAGCCAGCTGATTTTATTCCCTCTGTTAGCATACCTGCCATAGCATTTGCATTGTTAGCTAAATCAAAATATAGATTATCCCTAAATAATTCTAGAAACTGTATTCCTAAGATTCTTCCTTTAGCAAACATTCCACCACGCTGCTTTATATGAAATCTAAAGTCACTTTTTAGGTTATCATTACATATTACAAGGGCCTCTCCCATAAGAGCCCCACCTTTAGTTCCACCTATGTAAAAGGCATCTACAAGTTTTGCCATATCACTTATATCCATATCATTTTCTTTAGAACATAGTGCAGAACCTAGTCTTGCTCCATCTACATATAATAATAGATTTCTGTCATTACATACCTTACTTATTTCTTCAAGCTCTGATTTTTTATAAATTGTACCAATTTCTGTTGGATTTGATATATATACAAGCTTTGGCTTTACCATATGTTCGTCTGTGTGAGCTTCAACTGCTTCCGTAATATCCTGTGGTTTTATTTTACCATTCTTAGATAGCATTGATATTATCTTATGTCCAGTTGCCTCTATTGCACCAGTTTCATGAACTAAAACATGACCAGTACAAGGTGATATAACAGCCTCATGCGGTCTTAAAAATGCTCCTATAGAAATAAGATTAGTTTGTGTTCCACCAACAAGTAAATGTACATCCACATCACTTTTATTAATTCTTTTCTTTATAAACTCTATGGCTTCTTTAGAATATTCATCTTCACCATAGCCAATACTCTGCTTCATATTTGTTCTCATCATAGTTTCCAATATTCTTGGATGTGCACCTTCACTGTAATCATTCTTAAAGCTATACATAATTTCATCCTCCTGTTTCCTATTAAAGTTAATATATATTACAATAACATATCTTTATATCTAACTATATTTCATATACAAAATTATATCATATTCCATTGTTAAAATGATAAATTCTGTAAAATTTCTACATAAAAATAGTCCATAAAAGCTTCATGCTCTTATGGATTATTACTTATTATAAATACTAACTTCTTCTTAAAAGACCCACTGATGAGAATAGGGCAAAAGCAATAATATTAACTACAACTATACTTGCTCCTGCTGGAGTTTCGAAAGCATAAGAGCCAACTATTCCAAAGAAGAAGCATACTACAGATACTATAGATGAACTTATTACTACACTTCTAAAACTTCGACAAACCCTCATAGATGTAAGGGCTGGGAAAATTATAAGACTTGATATAAGCATTGTTCCCATAATTCTCATACCTACTACTATTGTTATAGCCGTTAAAAATGCAATTAACATATTATATAAATTGGCATTTGTACCTGTTGCTTTTGCAAAGTTTTCATCAAAGGTAATTGCAAAAATCTTATTATAAAAGAATATAAATAATAATAGCACTACAACTGATAAAACAACACTGATATACACATCACTTTTGTTCATGGCAAGAATACTTCCAAACAAATAGCTATCTACATCTGCATTCATTCCTTTAGATAAAGAAGTTACAATTACTCCTATCGCCAATGCACTGCTTGATATAAGTGCAATAACTGCATCTCCCTTAATCTTGCTGCTTTCACTAATTCTAAGTAGTAAAAAGGCAGCTAAAACTACTAATGGTATTGATACCTGTAGTGGTGCTAAATTTAGAGCCATAGCTATAGAAAGAGCACCAAACCCTACATGGGCAAGGCCGTCTCCTATCATTGAATATCTTTTTAAAACTAAACTAACCCCTAAGAGAGCAGCACATAGTGATACTAATATTCCCACTATAAGAGCTCTAACAATAAATGTATAGGAGAATAATTCCTGTAAAATACTAAACATTAGTCTCTCCCCCTATAAATCCATTACTTACATCACTTTTTATATAGTCCTTCACAGGACCGTAGAATCTTACTCCGCTATCCATATGTAAAATCTTATCCGCATTGTGGACTGCACTAGAAATATCATGAGAAACCATTATAACAGTAACCCCATTTTCTTTATTTAGTTTATTTATTAGATCATACATTTCCATAGTTACAATAGGATCTAATCCTGTCACTGGTTCATCTAGAAGTAAAATCTTTTCTGTTGCACACAGAGCTCTTGCTAAAAGTGCTCTCTGCTGTTGTCCCCCTGATAAATCACGATAACACTTACTTTGTATTTCTTCTATACCTAGCTTTTTAATATTTTCCGCTGCAATCTTTTTCTCCTTATGAGAAAAGAATGGTTTAAATCCCCTTCTATTTAAGCATCCTGATAAAACAATCTCATAAACTGAAGCTGGAAAATCCCTTTGAACTACAGTTTGTTGTGGTAAATATCCGATCTCATTTGACCTTAATCCATTGTTAAACTCAATAGCTCCTGACTTTGGAGACATTAGTCCTAAAAGTCCCTTTAAAAGAGTACTTTTCCCTGAACCATTCTCCCCTACTATACATACATAATCGCCTTCTTCTATGTTAAAAGTTACATCCTTAAGGGCGACATTATTTTCATAACACATTGTTACATTTTTACACGAAATTAAACTCACTTGAATCCACTCCCACCATAAGGCTATCTTTTCTGGTAATAGTATAAACAACACCAATACACCTTATATTATCTAATTTTTATTTTCCTTTAACTTACACTTTTCACATCGTCCATATAGTACAGTTTTCGTATTATCTATTTCAAAGTCATGATGCTTTAAAATGTGGTTCTCAGCTTCAACTAAATAGTCACATTCTATATGTAGTAAGCTTCCACATTCAATACATTTAAGGTGAAAGTGATGATGACACTGTTCATTCTCTCCTGAATATTGATAGCAAGCCCCTTGACCCTCTTCAATAAAATATCGTCTTACTGTACCTTCAACTACAAGCTTTTCTAAATATCTATAAACCGTTGATTTTCCTACTGAAGTTCCTTCTTCTTTTAGATGACCTACTACATCCTCAGCAGTTACATGACTAGAATAGTTTACTCTAAAATAATTCAGTATCAAATCACGTTGCTTAGTTTTATATCCATTAGTAACAGCCATTGTAAATCCCCCTTTACAAGTTTATCTTGCTTTATATCTACCCATTTTTAATTAATACATTTTAATTTACTTTATTTTAGTTTAATCCCACTTTAAGATTTTCAGCATTTTGTTTCATTAAACTTAAGTAATTTACACCGTTATTAAAATCTTTCTTTGAAACATTATGGCATGAATGTAGAATCATCATTTCCGCTCCGGTTTCTTCACTTATAGATTTAGCTACCTTTGGCTCTGTTAATTCGGCATAATATATAACTGGAATCTTTTCTTCTTTTATTTCGTCAATTAGCCCTGCTACTACCTTTGCACTAGGTTCAGCCTCTGTAGAACAATTATCGTAGGCAGCTTCATAATCCATACCATATTCTTCTGCAAAATAGTGAAGAGCAAACTTACCAGCAAATATAATTTCATTTCTCTTAGCTGTTGCAAATATATTTTTAAACTCTTCATTTAAGCCATCAAGTTCAGCCTTGTAGTTATTTGCATTTTCTGTATAGTAATCTGCATTTTCAGGATCCAATTCACATACAGATTCTAAAATATTATCAACCATAGCTTTGGCATTTAGTGGACTAGTCCATATATGTGGATCATAATCATGATTGTGCCCTTTTTCTTCCTTAGCACTATGTTCATCATGCTCCTCAGGTTCTTCATGATCATTATGGTCATCTTCAGATTTATTTAATTGAATATTTTTAGAAACATCTAAAATCTCAACATTTTTATTATCTATTCCGTCTATAATACTTTGTGCCCAGCCCTCCATATATTCACCTGTATAAATAAACAAATCTGATTTATTTATCTTAATTATATCTGCTGGAGTTGGCTCATAACTGTGACTCTCTACCCCTGGTGGCATAAGCAACTTAACCTCTGCTTTATCTCCTACTATTTCACGAGTAAAATCATACTGTGGGAATAGTGTAGCTACTATGGTAAGTTTATTACTTTCTCCATCATCTGAAGTTGCAGTATTCTTGGTTTTGCAACCTGTTAATAATGTAGTTATGCATACTACTGAAAGTAAAATTGATAGTAATTTTTTTTTCATCTTTTAACTCCTTTATTATTGCTTATATTTACTCTATAAAAAACAAAATCATTATCTTCTAATTAAATGAAATCAATTCTCATTTTCATATTTTATCATTAAACCTCATTAATGTAAACCAAACTTAATTAAATAATAAAACTCTCTCTTCAAATCATATAATTTAAAAAATATGAAACTGGTTGTCAATTTCATATTACTACCACAATACCACTATGTCAATATATGTTACCCCTTCAAAATAAGTTTTTAAAAATGCTAATTTTTATACTCATTTCATTTTCTATATAATGGTATAATTATCTTATTAAACCCATTACTTGTATTCATGCCTATAGTCTTACCTTTTTATACAAATAATTTAAATTAATTTTACTTTTATTTGTACTATAGAACTAAAATACACTTACTATGGAATAATTTTAATAGTTTACTATGTATCTAGAAATCATGAACTTGCTTCTGGCTTATATGATAAGCACAATGCTTAATTAAACCTTCTTGATGTTATAAATTTAGACGATAACCATAAA
>DALZNT010000119.1:0-9859 GCA_032005505.1 Clostridium sp.
TTTAGTATTTTTAAATATAGGAAACCAAGCTTTAAATATAAATAATCCTGCTTTTATAACTTCAATATTACTTTTAATTGCACTCACTATATTTTCACTTTTATTAGGTAAAAAAATATCAAAATTAAATTCATAAAATAAGAGACAGCTAAGCTGTCTCTTATTTTATTTGCTTCTAATTTTTCATATTACTCTTAGTCAATTTCTATAATTCTATCTGTAAAAATAACTTTTCCATCCGACAAGGTAGTTATTTCTCCAAGGTATCTATCAATATCTGGTATTTTTGTTTCTTTACAAAGATTTTTAGTTCTATCTACTAATAAAATCTTTTTATTAAATAAAAATCCTATGGTATCACTCATGGAAAAAGCATCTTCCTTCTCATGGGTAATCATAATCGTTGTTATTTTAAACTGTCTTTGGATTTTCATTATGTATTCTTTCACAAAATTCTTCAAATTATTATCAAGCCCTGTAAATGGCTCATCCAGCAGAAGTATCTTTGGATCTACTGCCAAAGCTCTCATCAATGCAGCTAACTGCTGTTGCCCTCCGGATATTTCATGAGGATATTTTTTCATATGTTCATCAAAAATGAAAAAATCCGATAAAAACATAATCTTATCTTTAATTGTAGCTTTATCCACCTTTCTCATCCTAAGTCCAAATCCTACATTTTCCTCTATAGTCATATGAGGAAAAAGCTGCTTCCCTTGATGTACCATTACTATATTTCTCTTCTCTATTGGTAAATTATTAATAACTATATTATCAACCAAGATTTCGCCCTTTTCCGGTACTAAAACTCCAGTTATTAATTTAAATATTGTAGTTTTTCCAACACCACTAGGCCCTAATATGGAAAAAAAGCTACCTTCTTCTATGTCTAGATTTATATCCTTTAGAATTTCTTTATTACCAATAGTATAATTTATATTTCTCAGTTCTATATTACTCATAAAATCCTACCTTTCAACTGAATATCGCTTCACTATTATTGAAGTTATCTGCATAACTATGACACTATAAAATATATACATAAGTGTATATACTGCAGAAATATTTCTATTTGAACTAGTTATATACGGTGTCATTATCATTGAAAAATTAATATGATTACTATTTCCTATAAATAAATTAATAAAATACTGAGAATAAGATATTATAAACGCCATAAAAAAGCTAGTACTATACCCCTTAATGTAAATTGGAAGATTAATATACTTAAATGCCTGCCACCAATTAGCACCTAAGCCTCTTGCAGTTAACTCCTCTTCAATACCCCAAACAGTATAATAAGAATAAATCATTTTAAAAGCATAGGGCATTGCAAAATAAATATGAAGTATAAAAATCGATACTCCACTTGTTAAAAATCCACTTAAAAACATCTTATGGCTTCCAATGCATATACTTATCACTGGAAGTAACATTGGTAAATAAAAAATAGTTTCTAACATAAACTGATTTTTTATTTCCTTAGATATTAAATATCTAGCAGACATAGTTGCAAGAATTAGTGAACTAATTGCAACTTCTACTGAAAATAATACTGATTTAATACCTATAAGCCAATCCTTAGAACTAAAAAAATATTGAAAACCCGACAAAGTAAAATTACTTGGTAAAACTTCTGTAATCTGCCATGTACTAAAAAATGCCCAAATAATCATAGATACTATAGGTAATACTAAGAATGTAATCAAAATGAAAATTAAAATCCTATTAATCATCTTTTTCATCTAACTACTTCCTCGTTTCTTTTATCATTAATCATCCTATAATATAAAACACATAAAAATAATGATATCAATATCATTATCATATTTATCGCCATTCCATAAATCCTATTTGATAAATCTGGACTTAAATAAGTTTTGTATGCATATACCCCTATAGAAATCGGATTTGATGGCCCAAGATAGTAAAACCCTTCATAAGTGAAAATATTAAAGTTGAGAATTATAAGAAATGATGTAAATATTGCTCTCCTAGCTAAGGGCAATAGTATTTTCACTATATATTTAGATTTTGAACATCCTAAATTCTGGGCGATAAAATAATATTTTTGTTCTGATCTAGCAAAAACCGGAGCAATGCTAAAAGCTATAAACGGTATCCCCTTAAAAATATTTAATAAAATTACTGCTATTCCATTTGAATTATATATAAGATTTAAGTTGAAATTCGAAAATCCTGCAGCAGATAAAATATGAAATAGAAACCCCTTATCACTATAGGTAAGATATATTAATGTTGCAGCGCCAATATAAGAGAGAAGGATTGGTAGCCTATATAAAACATCTATAACTCTACTTTTACTCTTAGCAATATAATATCCTAAATAGGTCCCGAGTATGGTAGCTACTGTTGCTGAAACTACTCCAACTTTAATGCTATAAAATAAACTACTTAAAAATACTGTATCGGAGAATAACTCCTTATAATACTCAAAAGTCATATTATTAAAGGAAAGCTCAGGAATATATCCTAAGCTTTCTACAAGAGTGCTTATAATTACATAAAGTGTTACTATTACAATAATAGCTACTGAGGGAAGTATCATTAACTGACCTTTTATTTTTATTTTTTCATTATTATTTATCAAAAAGAATCACGTCCTCCCAAATCTTCTCTATTATCACTACTAAATCAGACTTTAACTCTGGTTGTTGCAGCTCAGAAAGCTCTTTATAAGTTAAATTTGAATCACCATACTCTTCCTTTGGTGTTAACCTTTCATCAAGCTTTATTTGCTCCTCTTCACTAAGCTTATCATATTCTATTGATGGCAAATCAGCCCATCCTGATAAATTAGCCTTTGAAATCTGCATTTCTGGTGAAAGCGCAGCATTTATTACCTTAAGAGCGCCTTCTATGTTAGGTGAATTTGCTGAAATTGCCAAATAGTGAGTATTAAATGGAGTTCCCTTATCCCAAAGAAATGTTTTAGTAGTTCTTACCCAGCTATTATCCATAATCTTACTTAAGGCTTTATTAACATTGTAATCCATGGTAATATATATTTCCTCATCCTGATATAAATTATCTAATTGCATTATATCAGTTGGATAAACCTCACCTGACTTCCAAAGATAAGGCTCAATCTCTAGTAAATAATCTAGTGCAGGCTTTATTGCTGATTTAACAGTATCATAATCAGCAGGTAAATCTTTTAAATTTTCATATCCAACTATATCATAAAGCACAGTTCTAACAAATGCTGAGCCTGTAAAATCACTAGCTTGAGGATATGTGAATGTGCCTGGATTCTTCATCAAATATGTTTTTAATTCCTCAGAATTTCTAGGTGGGTTTTTAAGCTTATCACTATCATAGTTAAAAACAAATTGCGCTGTTCCCCACGGTGCCTCATATCCTTCAGTTTCATAGCCAAAATCTACAGTTGCTGCTCCACCTTGTAAGTCTACATATGCCTGTACATTTTCTAGTGATTCTAAAAACGGCCCATATAACAGATCATTTTTCTTTGCATAGTAAAAATTTTCTCCATTAAGCCAAATAACATCTATAGACCCTTTTTTTGATGAACTTTTCTCATTAGTAAGCTTTAACAATATCTCATCAATATTCATTGGAACTCTATTTAATTTAATCTTATAATTTTCCTTTACATAAGGTGTAAGTTCATTATCAATCCAGCTATTCACTCTTTCGTCTCCTCCCCAGCCATAAAAATTAACTGTTTGGTTTTCAATTTGACTCTTTCCACACCCTGCAAGTATCCCAATGGAAAATACTAATAATAAGATGTTAAAAATCACTAGTTTCTTTTTATTTTTCATAAGTATCCCCTAAAACTTTAATTGACATGCTCAATCTTTGCAATGCTGTATAGAAAATAAGCGCCGCATAAACAAATGCTAAATATTTCATATATGTATTAAACACAATCATAATGGTAAACATTATAAAACCTTCCGTTCTTTCCATTAGGCCTGTTTGATAGTGAAAGCTCTTTATCCCCATATTTTCTATAAGCATTCCACTTGTTAGAAAAACTGTCATAGATAAAATTATTGTACAAGCTAAAATCATCAATGCAAATGTAGCATCATTACTTCTTATGGCAAATGCTATAATATATGAAATTTCTACTAATCTATCCAACCATATATCTAGTAGTGTTCCAACCGCAGTACTTTTTTTTGCCTGTCTTGCCATAGCCCCATCTACTGCATCCATAAATCCTGATATCCAAAGTAATACTATTGATAACATTAGGTAATTACATGCAAATAAAACTGCTCCTAAAACCCCAATGCTAGCTGCCATAATTGTAATATGGTTTGGCTTTAAACCAACTTTCAAAAATTGCTTTCCACTATAATTAAACATACTATCAAAGTACTTTCTTCCTTTGGTATCTAACACATCTACTCATTCCTTCCTATTTTTTTCACTGCCTTATGTCTATTTTTCCAAGATTTATTACACTGTGCCTGCCATAATAATTCTAAAATATGTGTTCCCTCAAAACCATTACTTCTAAATGTATCTACACAGGACCCACAGTATGTTACTATCTCTTTTGAGGGTGCCTGCTTTGCTCTAATTTCAAAAAGCTTTCTACCTTTTTCAGGCTCCAAAGTCATTATCATATTTTTTTTACCACAACATATTGTTCTTTCCCTATTATTTTCAAATTCTAAAATATCTACTCCAAGCTTATTTAGTATATCTCTTGCTGCCTTTGTATTTTCTAAGTGATCCCTAACTGGACATGGATCGTGTAATGATAATTTTTTTCCTTTATAAAACCCATGAAGTTCATTAGGTATAGCCTCTTCTAAAATAACCCAAGCTGATATTATTTCACAGTCACTATTTTCAGATAAAGTATGCTGGCAATTAGGACATAGTGTATAAATACGTCTTACACCCGAATTCCTTAGTGCTTTATTTATGCATTCTTTTTTCTTCTCATAAGGCTTTCCTCCATCTATATGAAGAGATGGTTTTCCACAGCATAATGTTCCAATCTTCAAATCAGGTATTTGTGTTTTTAAAAGTTCATATGTACTCATAACAATTTTTTCACCCATGGATAAAATAGCACATCCTGGCCAAAATATATTTTCACCTTGCTGCAACTTTGCAAAAGCTCTACTAAAACTTAGAAATTGATGAGTTCTTATACTTATTTCTCCACTATTCACTTTATTTATTCTCCATTCTTAAACTTACTTATATATCGAATTCTTATATAATTACATTAAACAAATAAATTTTTATCAGAGCAAGTATATCTGTAATAACTTTATATGTCAACCTAGTATTGATATACACAATACCTAACCTACTACTAATTAGGTTTATCTATTTGCATTCCATGATTTTCACTTATATAATAATTTAGTAACGTTACTATATTTAACTATGGAGGGATTATTATGAATAAAAAATCTATAACTGTACTAACTCTTTGCATTATTATGTCATTCATGCTTATGGGTTGTAGTAAATTAAACTCTAAAGATGATTCTCAAGAGTATCAATACTATACTGCAGATGAATTAAAAGCCGCCATTGAAAATAAAGATGATATCTACATATTAGACATTCAAGTTGAAGATGACTACAATGCACACCATATTGTTGGAACAATTCCAACTTATGCATATCCAGCAGATACTGCTGAGTTAACATCAAAACTTGATGTTGCACTACCTGAAATCACTAAAACAAATAATCCAATAATCGTTGTTTGCCCAAGTGGCGGTGGTGGTGCTAAAAATACAATCAACTACCTAACTGCCGAAAAAAACATCGACGCTAGCAGATTATTCATATTAGAAAAAGGCCAAAAGGGTTGGCCACATAATGATTTATTAGAAAAATAACTCATAAAAAACCTCTGTTTAAAACAGAGGTTTTTTATGCCTAAAACTAAATTTTTAAATTATAATTATACTTAGTTTTAATTTATTTCTTCTGTTTTTCATTGAACATCTGCTTTACTACAAAAATAATAATACTTAATGCAAATAGTAATAATAACGCAGTTACAACCATTTGTGCTCCACCAGTAAGCATTCCACCAACGTAAGAATATACAACTGTCGCTGGTAACTGACCAATTCCTGTAGCTATAAGGAAGGATACAAATCCCATGGATGTTAACCCCGCTGCATAAGAAACAAAATCAAAAGATATAAATGGTAATAATCTACATATTAATATTGTATGTTTTCCATACTTTTCAAAGAATCCTTCTACACTATTCATAGCTAACTTACTAGTTAACTTCTCTACGCCTTCTCGCCCTAATATTCTTGCTATAAAGAAGCAAAGTGCAGCTCCAGCCATGGAACTAGTCCAAGAAAGTATTGCCCCCTGCCACCATCCAAAAATTGCAGCATTAGCAAAGGTTATAAGAAATGCTGGTAACGGTGCAGCAACTGATTGAAATACCATTAATAAAAATGATACTATTACTGCATATATACCAAATGATCTTATATATCCTGCTACAGACTCAACACTCATAGAACTGAATAGTATAAATATGTCATTAACTTTTGAATTTACTACTGGTATAAAAAAGTATGCTAAAATAATAGCTACTATTATTCCTAAACAAATATACCTAATTTTTTTAAAGTTTTTTTCCAAATTAAATCCCCCCATTAGTTATTAGTTTCTTTTGCAAACTAACTATACCAACATCTGGGAGGATTATCAATGACTATTATATATACATATAGTTATCCTATATATAATTACTTTTATCTATAATGATATTAACCTAATTTTGCTACTAAAAACATAGTTTTCATTCCCATAGCAGTAAACTTACCTTCATATTCTGTCACTATATTATCTTCAAACTCACTATTATGTAAATCATAAGTTACAAATTCTAAGGAGAATCCACTACTCTTAAAGTACTCCTGAGAATCATTGAATAAATCAGTATCATCAGTCTTAAACCAAATCTCTCCACCTGGTTTTAAGAACTTCTTATAATCTTCTAAGAATTTAGTGTAAGTAAGTCTTCTCTTATTATGTCTTTCCTTTGGCCATGGATTACAGAAGTTTATATATATCCTCTCAATTTCATCTTTGCCAAATACATTGTCAATAAGCATTATATTAAGGACCATAAGTCTTACATTTATTTCTTTAGCTATTTCTACATCTTCAAATTGAGCCATAACTTTTCTTAGTGCAGTAACTACAACCTCATCCTTAAGATCTATTCCAACATAGTTTATATCACTATATTTTCTTGCTCTTTGGCTGATATGTCCCCCCATACCGCATCCAAGTTCTAAATGAATAGGATTATTGTTTCCAAAGACCTCATTCCACTTTCCATTGTGGTCATATTTATCATATATAACAATATCACTAGCTTCTAACTCTGGTCTCGCCCAGTGCTTCTTCCTAAGTCTCATTAAATATCTCTCCTTAATTTCAGTTAATTTTCCCAATAAATTTCTTTTAGCTTTATCTTGCTAGTTTTTCCTTTACTTCATCAATTAAATTATCCTTTAAAATATCATAAGAGCAAACCTCAAAAATATACTAAATAATAGTTGTCCTGGTACTCCTACCACATAATAGAAAATAGAATTGCCTCCAACTAAAGGTAATATCAATGCAAAAAATATAATCATATTATATTTATACATCATTCCCGCAAAATTTCTTGCTTTATCACCCAAGATATCAATTATAATATTGAATCCTTCAAATCCTGGTATTGGAAGTAAGTTTAGTATAAACCAAGTACAGTTTAAAACAGCTACATTAAGAATAATATTATAAATTATTATATTGAGGTCTGTACCCCTTACATTAGTTGCAAAAGCAGCCAATACAAATGTTGCAATAAATCCAACTGCCAAGTTCGATCCAAGTCCTGCAAATCTAACTTTTAAATCATCTTTATAGTAATCTTTAAAATTCCTTCTATCAATTTGCATTGGCTTTGTCCATCCAAAGCTTAGCATTAGCATACAAAGAAATCCAATTATATCAATATGGTTTAAGGGATTAAATGTATCTCTTCCATACTGCTTAGGTGTATTGTCTCCAAGTCTAATAGCAGTCTTCGCCTGAACCCATCCCTTAAAAGTAAAGGCAACTAATATGGCCGGTATCACTAATATTTTCTCTAACAAAAAATCTGTATTCATTGTGCCCCTCCTTCTACAATACTCCTAGTATAACATATTTCATTAGATTTTTTTATTCTTTTCAATTAAAAAAGAAGCAATATAATTATTATGTTGCTTCTTTTTCATAACTATTTAACTATAGTCGTTTAGCTCCTTCATAGGCAAGTGGTGACCTTTCACATTCCTCATGCTTCAACGTTACCTGATAGCAAAGAGGACTACCTTTCATCCTCTCTGATGCATAGCACAACCCATTTGACCTTGAATCCATGAATGGATGATCTATTTGATCTGGGTCTCCAATAAGAATAAGCTTTGTTCCAATACCAACTCTTGTTATAATAGCCTTCACCTGCTTAGGTGAAAGATTTTGTGCTTCATCAATTATAACCCATTGTCTAATTATAGAACGACCTCTTAAATAGGCTATAGCCTCAGTAGTTATAATTCTTCTATCGAAGAGCTCAGTTACCTTATCCTGAAGCTCCTTTTCATTTTTATACCGTTCTTTTTCATCTGAATCTACCAACACCTCTAAATTATCAAATATAGGTCTCATAAAAGGAGATATTTTCTGTTCTTCTGTTCCTGGCAAAAATCCTATTTCTTCGTCCATAGTTACATTTGGCCTACATACTAATATCTTTCTATACTCTCCATTGTCCTCTTCTAGAATCTTTTGAAGTCCCACCGCAAGTGAAAATAGAGTCTTTGCTGTACCAGCGGGTCCTTTAACAATTGCAAGTGGTGCTACCTTAGAATCTGCAAATAAACATTCCAACATAAAACGTTGTCCTGCATTTCTACTGCTTAATCCAAGGGGCTTACAATCTTTATAGTATAATGGAACTACATTCTCTCCATCAAACCGTCCTAAAGCTGTCTGTTTCTTACTCTCTAGTGCCTTCATTAAAACAAATTGATTCACTGATAGATTCGGTACATAATATTCATCGCTTTCATCTAAATAGCATAGCAAATCATTTTTTGATACTACTTTTTTACTATAAAACTGAGCCATCTTTTCCTGAGAGATATAAACTTCAATTCTTCCAGTATACTGCTCTTCTTCCTGTGGAACTACCTTTTCATAAAAATCTTCACTTTTTATATTAACTATGTCTGCTTTTATTCTTTCAAAAGTATCCTTAGTGATAAGTATTACTTCTTCCCCTGCATCCTTAAGCATCTTACATACTTGAAGTATCCTATTATCTGCTTTACTCTTGTCCCAATACTGTGGTATTTCTGTTGCCATTCCGTTTATTTCCACCCTTAGCATGCCACCATTTGGAAGGGAAACTCCCTCTCTTAAATTGCCAAACTTTCTTAACCCATCAATAAGTCTAGATGCCTGCCTAGCATTTAACCCCAATTCACTTTTATCCTTCTTAAATTCATCTAATTCCTCTAATACAACCTCAGGAATTACAACATTATTGTCCCCAAAGGATAATAAAGCTCCAGATGAGTAAAGTATCACGTTAGTATCTAACACATATGTTTTCTTCAAGCCATTCTCCTCCTTCCATATAATATAGTATATGTACGTTTTTTTATTACTTGAATATTTTCGGAGGATTTAAATAACAAAATTTATTCTATATATATTAATTACAACCTTTTTTTTACAATTAGTCTCACTATATCTTATTTACTTCTATAATTTTTTCATAATTTAACCTCAAACAATTAAATCTTTTTTGACA
>DALZNT010000120.1:0-9799 GCA_032005505.1 Clostridium sp.
ATCTCATTTTCTCTCACCACTAATATCAAATTTTGTAGTATAATTGCATTATTGGAAATTATATAGTTTTAAATTTAATAAAGGAGATTAATTATGTTTGAATATTTTTTAGAACTCCCTTTAATGGCAAGATTTTTATGGATTTTATCCGCCCTTGTAATAAATATACTTGCTGATATTTATTTGAGCCATAGAACACTTAAAACCCTTAAAAAAACCAATTCCCCAAGCCTTTCCCTAAACGTATTAAGACGTATGAACTCATACATAGTAGTGCCTTTATGTGCAGCTACAACAATTCTCTTATACATCTTAATACCCCCTCTAGCCATAAGCTTAAATGAGTATGTATATGCTTTTAGCCTCATTAGTTCCATTGGACTAGGAATTCTTCTTTTATTTATAAGAAATTTATTTATATGCTCTACTGTAAAAAAAGTTGCAGTAATAAAAAATATTAAAAATAAATTCCATATGCAAAATCTAAAAATATATATATTTATTTACATTTTAACTTCGATAACTATGTTAGGTATAACTTTTATTAATACCTTACCTATTAGTAATGATATAACAAAATTATTTGTAATCCTAGGATGTGTGGGATCTCTGATTTTAATTGAAAAACTCATAAGTAAGAAGTTTTACAAAAACATAATGAAGCCTTCTCCCATGGAGGACTGTGAACTTAAAAATGAAATATTAGCTATGGCTGATACTATAGGCTGTAGCCGAATTAATATTGAAACCCTGGATGAAGCAGATAGTTATTTTGGACCTGCTGCCGCAACCACCATAAATCATGGCACAATTTACTTAACTGATACTTTATTAAAAAGACTTACTCCTGAAGAAACTAAGTCAGTAGTTGCCCATGAGCTTGGACATATTAAGTATAAGCATATTCAAAAAAGAATCTTTACTTACTTTATTGGATATGTTGTAGGCATTTGTCTATATCTTTGGCTTAAAGTATATTGCTACTGGTATGAACCTGAAACTATCTTTATTATAGTAGGAGTGTACTGCTTAATTTACTTTGTTTTTATAACAAAATACTTAAGTCGAAAACAAGAAAGACAAGCTGATGCCTTTGTAATTAAAATGGGCTCCTCCTTAGAAACCTTTAAAACCTCACTCTTAAAGCTAGAGAATTTAAATGATGTTACGATGGATTATGGAAGAGCTGAAGAAATCTTCCTTACCCATCCAACCTTGAAAAAGAGAATTAAATATCTCATCCAATTAGAAAATTAACGGGTTACATTATTATCATTATTTTGATACATAAAAGCACTCAAATCAAAGAAAGTCCAGCTTGAAAGTTTATCTTTCAAGCTGGACTTTTTCACCTCATTATAAACTAAAGAATTTTACGAATGATTTAGAATTATGCATATGAGGAAACTAACATAAATATTTTGTATAAAAATCAGAACAATGCACTATATGAAAATAGAGCTAAGCAGTGGTTTTCACTTTTCAGCTCTTTTTCAATTTATAAACTTGTACTAAATTTCTTTTAATTAGTTAATAGATATTTCAAATTCAAATTTGCATTATATTTTTTATAAAAATAAGATAGACTTTTAAGTCTACCTTATTTATTTTCACTTTAATAATGATGATACATTCCCTAAATACAATATATTCAAAACATGAAGGGCTCTTGTACAAGCTGTATAAAGTAGCAACCTATCATCTTCATCCTTATACCTTAAATCACTGGCATTATATATCATAACTACATCAAATTCCAAACCCTTAGCAAGATATGCAGGAATAACTATAATATCATTAACATACTCATCATCCTCACTTACAATGATTTTAACATTAATCCTATCCTTCAAATAATTGTAAACTCTTTGTGCCTCATCAACATTTTTTGTTATTATTCCTATGGAATTATGCCCCTCATCCTTATAAACTTTTACCTTTTCAACTATCCTTTTATTTATATCTTCTTCACTTATAAAGCCAGTTAACTTGGGACATTCTCCCCTTCTTTCCACGTACTCATCATGAATTTCCTCACTTAATATTTTTCGTGAAAATTTAGTTATCTCCATGGTTGACCTATAACTTTTAGTTAAATTTATTATGGAAGTATCCTCAGGTCTAAGTATATCTACAACATTACTATAACTTCCGACATTCATATAGGGGTTAATAGATTGAGATATATCACCCAGGATTGTTTTGTTTGCTTTATTAAATAATTGATTAAAAACTTCATATTGTAATGGTGTGTAATCTTGAGCTTCATCAATAATTACATACTTTACTTCTTCTGTTTTTGGAATGCCGCCTACAGCTCCTCTTATAAATAATAAAGCTATTTGATCTTCATAATTTATCTTTTTACCTTCTAAGTTTTCCAGGGTATATTTTTTAATCTCTTCAATACTTTCATTATCATATTTAATATTGGCCATTTTTAAGAAAACCTCTATGTCTTCATAAAAAGCCTTATAGCAATCCATCAAATCAAATTTAGTTTTTTCCCCAACTTCATTAACTATATCCTTAATTTCTCTATTCACTAAGACTTTACTTAATTTAACTATTTCATCCTGTTCTAAATATTCACCTGATTCTCCTACTTCTGTCATTGCTCTATTAACTAGTGCTTTTTCATAAGGCTCTAGAAGATATAGAATTCTTTGCTTTAACTTTTCTAATTTTCTCTTAAGAGGAAGATTTACATAGTCCTTATAAAGCAATTCCTGTATTTCCACCGCTGAAATTATAGCTTCCCCTCTTAAAGTAATATCCCCAAAATCCCTACTCATTTTCTCTAAGTGTTCTATATATACTTTTAATAAATTAACAAACTCCACAGAAGACTTAAATTTTAAACTTTTAATCCTAACATCATAAAATGGCTCACTCTTATCACCAAAAATATTCTCCATCATTTCACAATAATCTTCCTTACCATCTACATCCTCTAGAACTTTATGCATATATTCTTTAAATGTAGTTTGCAACATATTATCTTCCCCAAGCTGAGGTAAAACGTTAGAAATATAATCATTAAAAATATTATTTGGAGAAAATATCACTATGTTTTTAGCTGTTATAATATCACGATGCTTATATAATAAATAAGCAATCCTATGAAGAGCAACAGAAGTTTTTCCACTTCCAGCTGGCCCCTGAACAATTAAATTTTTATATTTTTCATTACGAATTGCCTTGTTTTGCTCTTTTTGAATTGTAGTTATAATAGCCTTCATTTTATTATCACTACTTTTACTTAATATATCCTGAAGCATTTCATCATCTATTTTTATATTACTGTCAAACATATAATCAATTTTACCATCACTGATTTTATATTGCCTTTTCATTGATATTTTGCCATTTATAATCCCTTCAGGACATTTATAATAAGCATTTCCAATTTCATAATCATAAAACATACTAGAAATTGGAGCCCTCCAATCATATATAAGGAAATCAAAATCTTCATTAATTAAGTTAGAAATTCCAATATAACACTTTTCAACTTTTTCTTCTCTCTCTTCCTTAAAATCCATTCTTGCAAAGTAAGGAGATGAAATCATACTCTCATATTTATCAACTAGTTTTCTTTCAAACTCATGGCTCCTCTTTTGAGTTTTCATAGTATTAATAAATTGCATGAAATCCACAACATGCTGTAAACCATTTTCTACTGAAACAGCTCCAATATTTTCCCATAATTCTCTTTGTGTCTCAATAGCCTCTTTTCTAAAATTTTCTTTGGAATTTTTCTTTTCTTCTAATTGCCTTTTTACCTCCCTAAGTACACTTTCTAACCATTCCGTTTCTACTAGCCATTCAGATTTATTTATTGACAAAATATCCCCTCCTTGTAATGGACATTAGCATTTTTTAATTAGTATTGCTATTTTAGCATATACACCTGAAATTACCAGTCTATAATTATTTTGTTATATATGATATAATTAAAGTGTAGAGATAGTATATTAAAACTTCATAGTTTAAAAATAGTAAAAAGTGAGAAGCTCCATTTATATGAAGTTTCTCACTTTTTATCATTACTTCTCACTATACTAATTTTTCTCTTTATTTATTTTGTTTCTCAAGAGATATGGATCACCTTATCATAAGTAAAAAAGTTTAAACTTTCCAATATACAATATATTTAATAATATTTCAATTTCAAGTTTTGATTATATTTTTATATAAATTGAGATTTATCAACTTCCTGGTATGACCATAATTCAATTATAGATTGAAAATTCAAAATACTCTATTCGATAATATATGCACTAACAATTTCACCATAGTAAGCTGTGTGAAAATCCCTGTTTGCTCCATGGAATGAGCTTTCTACATCTTGAGGATAAAATTTACTTCTATTTTCTTCTGTAATCTCATTCTCATTTTGTTTTTGTTTATATATAACCTTGCATTCAAGTGTTAGTGGAAGTTCTTTTATAGCTGGAACTGAAATTCTATTAGGTGATTCAAGGGACAAGTTAAGTTCACTAATTTTATCAGTTACATGACCAGATTTTATGCCACAGATACCTAATATTTTTCTGTTAAACTCACCAATAGGTATATTTATAGTAAATTCAGGGTTCTTTTCAAGCTGTTGTTTCGTGAAACGATTCTCTCTCACGAAAACTGTGAAAATCGGCTTCCCCCATTCAATTCCCAAAGTTCCCCATGAAACCGTCATAGAGTTAACTTTATCATCTGCTTTTGTTGTTAACAAAACACCTGTTTTAAGAGCTTTCATAATTTCATTGGCATAATCAAATACTTCTATCTCTTTTTTCATAATATCATCCTCCTTGAAAACTTTATATCTCTATGATAAATTAGTATAATATTATTAACAAGTATGCACTTTTTAGTTAGATACTATCAAAAAGGAGAGTAAGCTATGGACAATGACGTGAATGTTAAACCATTTACTTATGCAATGTCTTTAATTGACGGTAAATGGAAAATGCACATATTATTTTGGCTATGGAAAAAACAAATTCTTAGATATGGTGAGTTGAAACGTTCACTTGGAACAATTACTCACAAAATGCTTAGTACACAGTTGAAAGATTTAGAATCAGATAATTTAATTATCCGCAAAGAATATCCTCAAGTTCCTCCAAAGGTAGAATACTCTCTATCAGAAAGAGGATTAACAATTATGCCTGTTTTGCAATGTTTATGTGAATGGGGTAATAATCATATTGATGATTAAATGTCCACCTTCTGATTTCAAATTGTAGTTGCCAGACCACAATTTTATTATATCAGAAGGAGTTTTTTTGTTGGAGACTCACCGCTAAAAGCTTTATGGAACCCCACGTCTAACTCGGGGTTTTCTAACACAAAAAATAGTAGTCCTCCTCTCACAATTAGAAGGCTACTATTTAATTTTTTTATAAATTAGTTATTAAACCATTCACCCGGTGATTGATTACAGTAATGAGCTGAAAACTCTACAGCTTTGTAATCTTGTATACCAGCAAGTTTAAATGGCTCAGCAGACAGATAATCCTCTAATTCCTCAAGCGACTCTGATTTCATAACAAATATTCCACCACTCATATCTGCTTTAAGTCCAGACATTAATATTAATCCTTTATCCATTGCCTTTTGAGTATAAGCCATGTGTTCTTTCATAATATCATCATTAATTAAATGTGAATCTATTATTCTACCTTCCACAATAAAATATTTCATTTTTTTCTCTCCTTTTAATATATACTTAACTAAAGTATTCCCTATGTTTGAATTTGTCTTTAGTTTAAGATTATCTTTTTAAATTTCATTATACTATATTTTAATTCCTCAAGTTATGCTTGCCTACTATTCTTGGCAACCTTCAACACTGCACCAGCCTCCTATTCTTCTCTAAGGGTAAATAATGTTGGATTTTCTACCTCTGTCTCTAATGCTTCCAAAGCTTTCAACAATATAGTTTTTCTGAAATACTGCTCTCTATTTAGTGGTCTTTCTGGATCCCCTGCAGGACATACAAAGTCTCCACCAAAAACAATCCTATTTGCTCCAACAGATAAAGCTATTGATGTAAATGCTGTTATTACTACATTAGGAATTCCTGCTCTGTCAATTCCCTTTGAAATCGTTGCAACGCAACGAGTACAAGTTCCTCATGTAGAAGTTAGGATTACTGCGGTTACACCATTTGCCTTTAAGGTCTCTGCAATACTCTTACCTGTAACTTTACTATTCTCAACATTTGTTCCAACACCACAGGTTGTAAAAAACTCCATATATACTTTCTTAATTACTTCTTCCTTCGCTAAGATATTTAATTGATCTAAAGGTACAAGTCTATTAGGATCCTCATTTACAATAGTTGTATCATATCCACCGTGTATTGATTCATACTCATCTTTCCTTAAAAACTCAACACCTGAAACATTATACTTGCCATAAGTAGTAGAGAATGCTTGTCTTAACTTATCTGGATTTCCCTTTGGAAATAATCCCCCTGTAGTAACTAATGCAATAGTAGCCTCTTTTACACTCTTTAGCGCTGGTGATGGAGGAATTTTCTCAAAGCCTCTTAAAGGCACCTCTGTATAATACTTTTCATCCTTTAACTTCTTCACGAGTATATCAACAACTCTCACTGCTGCACTCTTACAATCATACTCATTATATCTGTGTCCAGTTGGCAAATATCCTTCTTCTCTAGCCACACCAATTTTTTCTCCCTTAGTAGTTTAAGAGCAAATTTACCCAAAGGACTAATAACCTTTGACATTCCTGCCGCTGTTTCTGGTGTCTCTATTATATAATTCTCCTTAACATACATATTTACTGCTGGATTCTCATAATACATTGCAGTCACTGAAGGTATATTATATTTTTCCTTTACATAATCACATATCTTTGCACAAGCAACACCATATCTTCCTGCATTAAAGGCTGGACCAGCTATAAACACATTTGGATTAACCTCTTCAATAATTTTATCTATATCCTTTATAACTTCAGCATACTTTTCATCATTATTAAAGTAATTATCTCCACATCAAATAGTCTTAACCACTTTCATTTCATTTTTCCAAAATCTATCAAGCCCCATAGCAGGACCTTTTGCACCTTCAAATACTCTTAACCCTACATCAGCTTTTTCCTCACCACCGATTCCAGCATAGAATTGATTTATATAATATAATGCTCTCAGCTCCTCCATTTCAATCCCTCCCTTTAGTGTTTACTTAGTAAACTTCACATCTGGTATATTTTCATTTAGCTTTTCTTTTGCAAATATATACCTTAAAACGAATATAATAACCCCTAGTGCATACCACAAAAATGCCATTTTAAATGAACTTATAGATATTTGTGTTAGTGTTACAATTAATACCGCTAGTGTAATTATCGGCAATACACTTCCGCCAGGAACTACAAAAGTGCTTTCAACATCTTTTCTGTACTTTCTACATATTAATAAAGCTACAACTATTATTGCCACCATTACTCCTAAGGTAATAGAACCCGTTCCGATAATTTCATTAATAAATTGTGGGAAGAATGTTATTATAGCTGCTATTCCACACACCACTGAAACTGCCACTATTGGAGATTTACTTTTGCTGCTTACTTTTGAAAATCCTTCTGGTAAAAACCCTGTTCTACCCATTGCCATCACAGTTCTGCCAGCATCCATAATCATTATTAACATGTTATTTGTTATAGCTAATATTGCACCTATAGAAATAGCTGTTTGCAGCCATGTCATAGTTGGAGCAAATAATGTAACTGCTTGATGTAATGGAGCATCAGATACCTCTTGCCATGATACGTTACCATATACTGTGAATAACATAAGACTATATAAAACCACAGTTATTAAAACTGAATATCCCATAGCCTTAGGAATATTTTTCTTTGGTTCCTTTATTTCTTCTGCCATACTAGCTACAGCTAAAACGGCTCCAAAAGCTAGCATTGCCATAGGTATTGATGCCATAAATCCATTAACCCCCATATGACCTCCACCAAAGAAGTTAGAGAAATTACTCATATCCACTCTAGGTGCTCCAACACCTACAAAAATCAAGCATATTGTCATTAAAAATATAATCATTATGCTGCTTGCTTTACCAAGTGATTTAATTCCTAAAACATTTAATAGCCAGATAATCCCTATCCATATCAAGGCTATAGCTGTAACGTACTTTTCAGCTCCAGGTATTATTACAGAAAGGTAATTTGCAACAAACAAAGAAGCGAAGGCTGTTCCTAATACGGATACATTAAGCCAAGACCATGCAGATATCCATCCCCAAAAGGCTCTTTGGGTTTTTGTTTTTCCCAAGGTCTCTATAGGATAAACATAAATCCCTCCTGCTCTTGGAAACTTTGTTGCTAATTCAGCAACATTTAAAGCATATAGAAGTAATATTACCCCTGCTACACCCCAAGCCAATATGGACGCTGGTCCTGCCAATGAATAGGTAACTCCTGAAAGTGTAAATATACTGCTTCCAACCATACCCCCTATAGCTATAAATATACAAGTTCTTAAACTTAAGGAACCTTCATTTAACTTTGCATTATTATTCACTTTAACCTTATTATTTATTGAAGTATTAGTATTTGACATGAACCTTTCCCCCTTAAAAATATTATTTTTATTACATTGGTGGATTACTTTCGTCGTTTAAATCTACAAATATAGTCTTTGGATGCATGTATTTATGAATACCAGCTTCACCTATTCCACTTTCCTTCCAGCCTGTACCTGGAGACTCCATCATCCCTTTACTAAAGTAAGTGTTTATATAGATTTGTCCACCTTCTATTTTTTCAGCAACTCTATGTGCTCTTTTAATATTCTTTGTAAACACTGCTCCCGCTAGTCCATATTTAGTTGAGTTTGCAAGCTTAATTGCTTCTTCTTCAGTCCTAAATTTAGTTACACATAATACTGGTCCAAAGATTTCTTCTTGGAAAATTCTCATATCTGGTGTTACATCTGCAAAGATTGTTGGTGGAACAAAGCTTCCTTTTTTAAGTTCTTCATCTTCATATTTATATCCGCCAGTTACTAATCTAGCTCCTTCTTCTATACCAATGTTGATATACTGCCAAACATCATTATAATGTTCTCTAGATATTAACGAACTAAAATTAACTCCATTTTCAAAGTCAAACCCATTTCCAGCTTTAAATCTTCCACAGAACTCTTTCATTTTCTCTAAAAACTCATCATAAATATTTTCATGTAATATTAATCTTGTACCTGAAACACAAACTTGTCCTGAGTTTAAAGTAAATGCAAAGGTTGCCCATTTTACAACACTATCAATGTCAACATCATCAAATACAATATTAGGACTCTTTCCACCTTTATAGGCTTGTGCAAATACTTCATTGTTAGCTGGATTTATAATGTCAAAGGTTTTTCCAGATTCTGCTTCAATAAATTCCCCGTCAATATACAATTTATAAGGTTCATTTTTTACATAAGCTTTTGGATCAAACATTCACTCTCTCCCCTTCTAACATTTTAATACTTAAAAATTAATGACTAGATATATTATTAATTTAAATACTTATATATAAATATTTTTGCGCACCTTGACTATGTTTTTGAACTTTATTATATTCCCATTGGAGGACTTGTAGTTAACACAAATTCTGCTGATTCTGTTTTAGTATACATGCAATGCTCATAGGCAGAATTAAAAGATATGCTGTCACCTTTATTTAAAATAAACTCTTTTTCTCCTATTTTTATATTCAGTTGGCCTTCTACTAAAACTATGTTTTCTTCCCCCTCTTTGTGATT
>DALZNT010000121.1:0-9738 GCA_032005505.1 Clostridium sp.
TTTTACTTTTTTTTATATTATAATTCAATGAAAATATTTATAGTAATAATAATATTTAAAATTGAATAAAATAATAGGAGGTAATAGATGTTAGAAATAGGTTGACATAGCTAACTATTTAGAGTAAACTGTGATTAATAAAATTTAATATAAGTCCTTTTAAATACAGTACAGAGATACTGGCAAGGGAAGAGTGATTAAATTTAATGGTATTAATATTATGCACAAGAAGAACATTAGAATGTGTAGAAATATAAGGTTTTTTATAGTACCATTTAGATTTTATGATTTATGAATGTGATTTCAAAGCTTTCCTTGATTGAGGAAAGCTTTTTTTATTAAATTTATTTACCTTTAAATTATCCCAGAGAGGTTAAAAAGGAGTGTTTTAAATGTTAAAAGGAAAAAATGTAATCGACCCAATGGATCTTTCACTAGAAGAGTTTGAGGAAATTCTTAATTTAGCTGATGAGATAATAGCTAATCCTAAGAAGTTTACTCATGCTTGTGATGGAAATGTGCTTGCAGCATTATTTTATGAGCCAAGTACAAGAACAAGACTTAGTTTTGAAGCGGCTATGTGTAGATTAGGCGGTAAAGTAATAGGGTTTTCAGAACCAAATGCAAGCTCTGTAGCTAAAGGGGAAAGTATTGCAGATACTATAAGAACTATAGCATGTTATGCAGATGTGGCTGTGATGAGACATCCTAAGGAAGGGGCTCCAAGAGTAGCAGCACAATATAGTGATATTCCCGTAATTAATGCAGGGGATGGAGGACATCAGCATCCAACACAAACTCTGACAGACTTACTTACTATTAGAGCTACAATGGGAAGACTTGATAACTTAACTATAGGCTGTTGTGGAGATTTGAAATTTGGAAGAACTGTACATTCGCTTATAAAAACTTTAAGTAGATATGAAAACAATAAGTTCATATTAATATCACCAGAAGAACTTGAAATTCCAGAATATATTAAGAGAGAAGTTTTACAAAAGGGAAACATAGAGTTTAAGCAAGTAAAAACTATGGAAGAAGCCATGGGAGAATTAGATATATTATATATGACAAGAGTTCAAAGAGAGAGATTCTTTAATGAAGATGATTATATAAAACTTAAGGATACTTATATATTAGATAATGAAAAGATGAAATTAGCTAAGAAGGATATGATTGTCCTTCATCCACTACCAAGAGTAAATGAAATTTCTTATGAAGTAGATAATGATAGTAGAGCAATTTACTTTAAGCAGGCTAAGTATGGAATGTATGTAAGAATGGCATTAATTTTAAAGCTATTAGGAATTTATTAAGGTAGATGGGGGTATGAATTATGTTAACTATAAATAGTATAAAAGACGGACTTGTTATAGATCACATAAAGGCTGGCGAGGGAATAAAGATATTTAACTTTTTAAATCTACACGAAGCTGATTTTTCAGTAGCTCTTATAATGAATGCTGCAAGTGCAAAGTGTGAGAAGAAGGATATTATAAAGATTGAAAATAAAATAGATTTAGATTTTACAATATTAGGAGTTATAGATTCTGATATAACAATAGATGTAATAGAAAACGAAACAATAAAAGAAAAGATAAAGCTACAGCTACCAGAGAAAGTTGAAAATGTTATAAAGTGCAAAAATCCTAGATGTGTAACATCTATAGAGCCTAACATAAAGCATATTCACTACTTAGTTGATGGTATTACTAAGGAATATAGATGTCATTACTGTGATGATTTACAAAAGATAAATTCACTATATTAGGAGGATACGACATTATGGAGATTTGCATTAAAAATGGTACCGTTGTTGATTGGAGTGGAACCTTCAATGGTGATATATATATAAAAGATGGGATTATATGTGAAATTGGAAGGAATCTAATAAAGGACTGCAAGACAATAGATGCAAAAGGCTTAACTATAATGCCAAGTTTCGTTGATTTACATGTTCATTTTAGAGAACCAGGTCTTACTTATAAAGAGGATATAGAAACTGGATCTAAGGCTGCTGTAAGAGGCGGATATACCATGGTAAATCTAATGGCAAATACTAACCCAGTATGTAGCACTATGGAAACAGTGAAGTTTGTAGAGGATAAAGGTAAAGAAATAGGGCTTGTGGATATAAATCAGGTTGTTTCAATAACAAATGACTTTAGTGGGGCTGATATAAGTCATTTGGATAAGTTTGAAAAAGGTGATATCAAAGTAATATCTGAGGATGGTAAGGACGTTATGCATAGTGAGATTATGCTTAATGCAATGATTGAGGCAAAGAAAAAGGATATTACAGTTATGTGTCACTGTGAAAATCATAATTTATCAAATGTTGATATGAGGTTAGCGGAAAATACTATGACATGGAGAAATATAACTCTAGCTAAGTATGCTGGATGTAATGTGCATTTTTCACATGTAAGTACTAAGGAAGCTATGGAATATATACTTAAAGCTAAAGCAAAAGGTCATAAAGTTACTTGTGAGGTTGCCCCACATCATATAGCATTAACAGATGAAGAAAGTAACTATAGAGTAAATCCTCCAATAAGAGGAGCAGAAGATGTAGATTACTTAATAAAAGCAATTAAAGATGGTATAGTAGATGCAATTGCTACAGACCACGCTCCTCATAGCGATGATGATAAGAGTAAAGGAGCGCCAGGAATATCTGGAATAGAAACTTCATTTAGTGTATGTTACACAAAATTAGTTAATGAAGGGCATATAAGCTTGAATAGATTAAGCGAAATTATGAGCAAGAGACCAAGTGAGATTCTTAGTGTAAATAAAGGCTCTATGGATATTGGATACGATGGAGACTTAGTAATTGTAGACTTAAATTCAGAGTACGAGATAAATAGAGAAGATTTAGTTTCAAAGGGTAAAAATACACCATTCCATGGAAAAAGAGTTTATGGAGAAATTGTTACTACAATTAAAGGTGGAAAAATTGTTTACTCAAATAAATAGATAGGTTGATAAGGAGATATTATTATGATTATAGATAGATTATTTAAAACGGTCAAAGAAAAAGGTCATGTTTGTGTAGGATTAGATACAGACATTTCATATATACCAGAGAGCTTTAAAGCTAAGTTTGAAAATATAGGAGATGCAATATTTGAGTTTAATAAAGCTATAATAGATGCAACAGTTGATGTAGCAGCTTGCTTCAAGCCTCAAATTGCATACTACGAAATTTATGGAATAGATGGATTAAGAGCTTATGCAAGAACTTTAAGTTATATAAAGGAGAAAGGAGCTATTTCTGTAGGAGATATAAAAAGAGGCGACATTTCTAAAACAGCAGAAATGTATGCTAAGGCTCACTTTGCAGGAGAGTTTGAGGCTGATTTTATAACTCTAAGTCCATACATGGGATTAGATAGCATAGAGCCATACCTACCATATGTTAAGAGCAACGAAAAAGGAGTTTTTGTTTTAATAAGAACTTCTAATAAAGGAAGTAAGGATGTTCAATATATAGAAACTGATGGAGAGAGAAGAGTTTACAATGTTGTCGGAGAACTGATAAATAATTTAGGCTCAGGATACATGGGAGAATGCGGATATAGCTCTGTTGGAGGAGTAATTGGATGCACTAATGTAGATGAAGGAATAGAGATTAGAAAATCATTAGACAGTACTTTCTTCTTAATTCCAGGTTACGGAGCTCAAGGTGGAAAAGCAGAGGATGTAGCACTTTACCTTAAAGATGGTAATGGTGGAGTTGTTAACTCTTCAAGAGGGATAATGCTTGCGTATAAAGGAAAAAAAGATGGAGAAATCGACTTCGCTAAGTATGCAAGAGAAGAAGCAATTAGAATGAAAGATGAAATTCTATCAGCTGTAGAAAATTTAAAGAAGTAAATTATAAATTTGAAATGCCATACAAGGCTTGTATGGCATTATATTAAAATAGGTTATTAGGAGATATATGTTTATGGGTAAAAATTATGAATATAGTTTGTGTAAAGTAATAGAAAATAAGAAAATTTCCAGGGGAATATTTAAACTTTCTGTCGAAGGAAATTTTGAGTGTAAACCAGGGCAGTTTTATATGCTGAGATGTTGGGACAAAGAACCACTATTATGGAGACCAATAAGTATTCATAATGTGAGCGAAAACTCTATAGACTTTCTATATCAATTAGTAGGTGAGGGTACGAAACTAATTAGTAAATTAGAGGCTGGAGATGAAGTTAAGGTTATGGGTCCTCTAGGAAATGGATTTAATCTTGATGAAATTAAGGGGAGAGTTGCTGTAGTATCTGGAGGAATTGGAGTTGCTCCAATGAGATATCTAGTAGAGAGTATAAAGAAACATACTGATGCTGAAGTAGAAGTGTTCTCAGGCTTTAGAGATGAGATATATGGAACTGAAGAAATTGAAGCTTTGGGGGTAACAGTAAAAGTATCTACAGAAGACGGCAGTGTTGGTCATAAAGGTTTTGTAACAGCTCTATTTGATCCTAAGGACTACGACTTAGTACTATGCTGTGGACCAGAAATTATGATGTATAATGTAATAAAACTGTGCAGACAAGCAGGAACTAAGATATACATATCAGAAGAAAAGAAGATGGCATGTGGAATAGGTGCATGTTTAGTATGTACTTGTAAAACAGTTAAAGGAAATAAAAGAACCTGTAAGGATGGTCCTGTATTCGATGGGGCTGAAATAGAGATTTAAAGGAGATATTATGCTTAAAGTAAATATTTGTGATGTAGAATTTAAGAATCCGATAATGACTGCTTCAGGGACCTTTGGGTTTGGAGAAGAATATAGCGAGTTTTATGATTTATCAAAGCTAGGTGGAATTTGTAGCAAGGGTTTAACCCTTAACGAAAGACAAGGGAATTATGGTATTAGAATAAAGGAAACTACGGCTGGAATGTTAAATAGTGTAGGGCTTCAGAATCCAGGAGTTGATACATTCATAGAAAGAGAAATTCCTAAAATGAGAAGCTATGATACCAATATAATTGCTAATGTAGGTGGAGGAACTGTTGAAGAGTACATTTCTATCATTGAGAAGCTTAATGATAAAAGTATAGATATGATAGAACTAAATATATCTTGTCCAAATGTTAAGCATGGTGGAATGGCATTAGGAATCAAAGCGGATGTAGCTTATGAGGCAGTTAAGGGAGTTAGAAAGATATGCAAGAAGCCACTAATGGTTAAATTATCTCCTAATGCTGAAAATATAGTAGATATGGCAGTAGCGTGTGAAGAAGCAGGAGCAGATGCTTTATCTTTAGTAAATACTTTTCAAGGTATGTCTATAGATTATAAAAAGAGAAAAGCTGTATTTGATAATGTGTATGCAGGTTTCTCAGGACCAGCTATAAAGCCTATAGCACTAAGAATGGTTCATCAGGTAGCTAAGGCTTGTAAAGTACCGATAGTAGGTCTTGGTGGAATTACAAACTGGGAAGATGCTATAGAGTTTATAATGGCAGGGGCTACTGGAATCCAAGTAGGAACTGCAAATTTTATAAATCCTTTTGCACCTATAGAAATAATTGAGGGCATAGAAAACTTCTTAATTAAAGAAGGAATAAAGGATATAAACGAGATTATAGGAATTATATAATTAAAAATTAAATTACTAAAGTAGATAATATAGGAGGAATAAATTATGGAAAATAACGTTGTAAATATATTAAAAGAGTGTGATGCTTTATTAGAGGGACATTTTTTACTATCATCGGGAAAGCACAGTAATAGATACTGCCAATGTGCAAAATTATTACAACACCCAGATAAAGCTGCGGAGGTTTTAGCTATAGTTGCAGATAAGGTTAGAGATTTAAATGTAGACATGTTAGTAGGACCAGCAATGGGTGGAATAATAGTAGCTTATGAATTAGCAAGACAACTTGGAAAGCCAGGAATATTCACTGAGAGAAAAGACGGAGTAATGACTTTAACAAGAGGATTTGAAATTAAAGCAGGACAAAAAATATTAATAACAGAGGATGTTGTAACTACTGGAAAATCTTCAATGGAGGTTGCTAAAATTCTAGAGAGCTATGGAGCTGAGGTTGTTGGATTATGTTGTATAGTTGATAGAAGAGCAGCAGACTGTGAAGTTAGTCTTCCAATATACAGTGCGTGTAAATTAGAAATCGAAAGCTTTGATATGGAAGAATGTCCATTATGCAAAGAGAACATACCATACGTTAAACCAGGAAGCAGAAATATTAAGTAGTTTTTAAATTACAAGAGATTCAATAATATATGTTAATAATTACCTAGTTATTTTCTTAAGTGAAAGTAGCTAGGTAATTATTTTTTTACACTCTTTCAACAAATTTTAAATATATATAATTAGTCTTTAAAATAAAGTCATAAATTAGGTTAAGCGATAATACTATATATCAGTAATTAACAACTGGTATAAGGAGAGGCAAGATGATTAATAATATTCCTGATGTAATATACGATAGGGAAGGAAATCGAATTCGGGTTGTAAAGGCAAGTGAGATTTTCTTTAAAAGCCAAGGTAGAAAAGGATATATACTTCATATTGAAAGAGAAGAGAGGATAACTAGTGTAAGTGAGTTTGAACTGACAGAAGTAGATGGAAGGTATATACTCACTAAAGATGTGCTAAAGAATAGTCATGAGCTTTAAGATCCATTAATAAGTTACTTCGAATAACCGATAGGCATATACTTCAATTTATAAGCCAAACTAATATTAGCAATAATTAATATAAAAGCAACACTGTATAGAGCTATATTAATTATCTAGTACGAAGGAGGATATAATATGAAGCTGAGTATAAGATGGTTGATAAGAAATACTGTGATATTTTTAGTTATTATAAATTTATTAATCCTTACTAGCTGTGGCGGTGAAAAAAAGAAGAGTGATAGTATAGGTTCGGGGCCAACTATAGAGGATATGAGTAATACAGATAACGAGAAAGAAAAAGATGAAGTATTTGAAGATGCAATAAGAATGAGTGAAGGAGTTATGGTAAGTCTAAACTCCATCAAAGGAATAAAATCATCTATGGTATATATAAATCATGAGGCTGTATTAATAGCTGTAAAGCTAAGTGATAATATTAGATTATCGGGAGAACTTGAGGCTGAAATAAAAGCAAAAGTTTATGATATATATCCAGAGTCTAAAACTATAGCTATAAGTGATGATGAGTATGTTTATAAATCTATATCTAAGTTATTGAGGTCATATAAAGAAAATGATCCTATGGGAGAGTTTATAAAGGATTTACAAGAAATATTAAAAGATCTTTAGTAAAAAAAACTGTTGAAGCCACCTTAATTATATGAAGGTAATGGCTTCAACAGTTTATGATATATAAAGATATATTTATTTCGATGAGGTAAGTAAGCAGATAGATTGAGATGAAATCCCCTCCTCATTACCTGTAAAACCAAGACCTTCTTCAGTGGTAGCTTTAATATTTATTTGGTTAATATCTATGCTTAGGGTGCTACTTATATTTTCACGCATGTCTAAAATATGTGGAGCCATTTTAGGTTTTTGGGCTATTATAGTAGCATCAATATTACCAATAGCATAATTGTTTGCATCTAAAAGATGTTTAACCTCTTTCAATAATTCTAGGCTGGAAATTCCTTTAAACTTACCATCTGTATCAGGGAAGTGTTTACCGATATCTCCAAGAGCGGCAGCACCAAGTAAGCTATCCATGATAGCGTGAAGTAAGACATCTGCATCTGAATGACCAAGTAATCCAGTTTCATGAGAGATCTTAACTCCACCAATTATTAAATCTCTGTTAGGGACTAATTTATGTACATCATAACCCATACCAATTCTCATAAAAACCCTCCTATATAAGAACTTTAAACTTATTTTACAATTAGTAATTCAACATAAGTTTATCATAGTATTTATAGTATATGTAGTTAAATTATTAAATTAATAAATATAAAAATGTAGAAAAAGCGTATATATTGAATTAAATTGTGGAATTATAAATATAGATTTTTGAGTGAGAAAAACTCAATATTAAAAAGTTATAAACATGTTATACACATTCCTGTGGATAATGTGTATAACAATATTAATGGTTTTATACAAATAAAGAGTTAAAATTTAAAATTTTCTTAAAAAATGCAAATAATTTATAAAAAACTGTAGTATTCACATTGAATTCACCATGTTATACACAGGCTATTTGTGGATAATGTTAATAAGTTGAAGAATATACATACGTATATTCTTATATTGTTATTAACGAAAAAGGAAATGTGCATAACTATGTATTTATTAACAATGGTTGTTAATATATTATTATGTAGAAATTTGCAAAATTAAAGCTAGATTTAAAGCCTTTATATAGGTTTAAAATCTAGCTATTTTTCTATGCATGGGTCTTTTTAGAGCTTTCAGTTAAAGCCAGTAAATCCGAAATTTCTTTATTGGTTAAATATCTCCATTTCCCCGTAGATAATGAGTCTAGAGAAATATTCATTATACGAACTCGTTTAAGGCTAGTAACTGTATAGCCTAAGTATTCACACATTCTTCTGATTTGACGATTAAGGCCTTGAGTTAAAACTATATTAAAGGTACATTTACCAATCTTTTTAACCTTACAAGATTTAGTAATCGTATCTAAAATCGGAACACCGCTTTCCATTGATTTTACAAACTCTTTAGTTAGTGGTTTATCAACAGAAACTATATATTCCTTTTCATGATTATTACCTGCACGTAATATCTTATTTACAATGTCACCGTCATTAGTGAGAAAGATTAATCCCTCAGAAGGTTTGTCTAAACGTCCTATAGGAAATATTCTCTCAGGATAGTTCATAAAGTTAATTATGTTACCCTCAACATGGGTCTCGGTAGTACATGTTATTCCTATTGGTTTATTTAAAGCTATATAAACTTTTTTTGATTTGGGCTTAATTGTAGTTCCGTTTACCATTACAGTGTCACTAGTGGATACCTTTGAGCCAACTACAGCTTGATTTTCATTAATATATACTTTCCCAGCTTCAATGAATTTATCAGCTTCACGTCTAGAACATATTCCACTTTCACTTATGTATTTATTAAGCCTCATTAGATTTTCTGTTTTCATATAATTGCCACCGCCTAGAATTAAAAGTATATGATTAATCAAAGGTATTTGTATTTCTATTTACTATAACTTCGTAATTGAAGTTATATGCATATTCCTCAAATTTAGTAAAGTCCATAGGTTCTTTTTTATTATCTTTAACCATGTAAATATATATTTTACCCATATCCCAAACATCTTGAGGTTGAAGAATTTCTTGCTCATAGGCAAAATCAAAGAATAATATAAGACCATCATTGATATTGTTTCCTTTTATTGAAGCAAATTGTTCATTAGTTAAGGCTATTCCTCCAGAATCGGTTACAGTAACGATCTTATTTTCATTTACTCCTATCTTGGTATTACCATCAATAGTAACAATGAAGCTTGATCTTGCTGAGAAAAATATAAAATAGAGTGTTGCAGCTATAATTGAACAAATAGCTATTATTATTGAAATAAACTTTAATTGATTACTACGGTCTACAAATTCAATACCAGTATACATGCGACCTTTAATAGGTTCAATTGAGTTTCGCTCTAGTGACATAAATTCTTTAGACTCAGTTACTATATAAACCTTATTTTCATCAAAGTTAATTACTTTACCAGATTTTTTCATACTAAATACCTTCCATATCATTTATAT
>DALZNT010000122.1:0-9697 GCA_032005505.1 Clostridium sp.
ATATTGATAAAATATTAATTGATGAAAAAATCAATGTGGTGGGAAGCTACAAGTATAAGGTATCAATTCCTTTCTCAATTGATATATCAATTAAAAATGTAGAAAATAATATCTTACACCTATCTATAGATAAGATAAACGTAAGAAGCCTAAAGATATTTAAAGGTGTTATAAATACTGTATTAAAAATTATAAGCTCAAAGGTGAGTGAATTTGGCATTGAGTTTAGTGAAGATATAATAAATGTAAAGTTTGATGAACTTTGCAAAATAATTCCTATGGTTGATTTTAGCTTAAAGGATTTAAAAGTTATTCCTTACGGGCTAGAAGCTGAGCTTGGTAACTTTAATTTCCATAGTGACAAGGGACATACTATGTCATCAAAGGAGAAAAAAAAATCAGAGGGTGAAGAAAATAAAGTAGAAACTATTGTGGAAGAGAAAGTAAATGAAGCCGTAGTAGCAAATGCATCAAAGAATGAAGAAGCGAAGATTGAAGAGGGAAAAGAATATACATATAGAAGGTTTAGAAAAGAGCTTCAAGGAAAGTTCTCCGAGAAGAATAAGAAGTTCTATCCTTATATAGTTTTAATACCGGATATTACAGCTCTTCTATTTAGATTATATAAGGATCAGCGTGTAACTAAGGAAACAAAGACTAACATTGCTATTGCTCTTGGTTATTTAATGTTCCCTTTAGATATTATTCCAGATGTAATACCATTACTAGGAAAAATAGATGACTTGGCAGTAGTATTTTATATTTTACAAAAAATTCTCTGTGATATTCCTGAAGAGGTTGTAGTAGATAATTGGGAAGGTGAAGCTAATATAATAGAGTTATCAAGAGAAGCAATGAGTTTATTTAATGATAAGTTCGGAGCAAAGGAAATAAAAAAGATAGTTGATTGTGTTAGAATAGCTATGAAAAAAACAACAAGTTTTTTTGTTAAGTAATTTTTATGGAGATTAATAAGGAGTAGTTATGGCAGCTAAATATTATGCGATTAAAAAAGGTGAAGATAGCAAAACTAAGGAAGCAGTAAATAATATTATAGTTAGAAGCTGGAATGAGTGTTTATCATATGTTAAGGGAGTAAAGGGAGCTATTTATAAAAGCTTTGCTAGTGAATCAGAAGCTATGGAATATATAAATAGTGAAAGTTCTCTTAAAAAAGATGAGGATCAGTATCCTGAGGATATACCTCATATCTATGTGGATGGAAGTTACAATATTTCTACAGATAGATTTGGATATGGCTTAGTTGTAATTTTAAATGATGAGGTTATTTATGCGGCCTATGGTGGAGGTCAAGATAAAGAGTGCAATCAAAGACAAGTAAATGGAGAACTTAGGGCTGCTGTTGAAGGAGTAAAATACTCAATTGACCAAAATTATAATCATGTAGTTATATTTTATGATTATGCCGGTGTTTGCAATCATGCGACAGGAGCGTGGGCTAGAAGTACAGATCTATCAAAAGAATACTATGAAATTATGAGAGGTTTCATGGAAGAAAGCAATATAAAGATTACTTTTGTAAAGGTAGATAGTCACACCGATGATTTATTTAATGATATTGCAGATGAACTCGCTAAAACTGGAGCTGAACTAGAATATTCTAGTGCAGTAGATAAAGCTTTAAATACGACCACAATAAAAACTTCATCTAGTGAAGTGAGAGAAGTTTTATGCAGTATAATAAATAGAAATAAGCATAAGATAATGTGTGACAATGAAACATATGCAGCAATAGATGCTGTAGGTGAGGAGTTAGAAGCTGAAAACAAAAATGAGTCCGTTGATGAAGTTCAAAATATTATAGAGCATATAAAGAGTTTGAGTGAAGCTCAAAAACTTAGATATATTAAATCGCTAAAGAAAGATATACAGACTCAGATTATATTAAGGTTATTGTAAAAGATAAGCTGATATTAAAAAATTTTAATTGAGGAATATTAATTAAAATTATGCACATCATATTACCATAGAGTAAGAAGGGATGTGTAATAATGAAAAGCATATATAAATTTATTATTTTTTTTGGAGCTTTAACCTTTGGAATAAATTACTTTATGCCAAAGATGAACGGTAGAGATAGAAGAAGATTGATGAAAAAAGTTAAGAGACTTCAATGTCAGGCTGAAGATTATTTGGAAAGTGCAATTTCCCTTATAAAATAGCTGGAGTAAAAACTCTAGCTATTTTTTTTATAATTTTAAATATAATTAATGAAAATTCAAATATTTCATTTTGTGTATTATGTTGATTTATGGTAGAATATAATGGAATAGAAAATTTTGTTTATATAGATAGATATAAAAGCATTTGATGAGGGAAGAGGATGAATTTATGGAGATCTTATCTTTAGGGGAAAAAATCAAACAAAGAAGAAAAGAATTAGACTTAACTCTTAAAAATTTGGCAGGTGGTAGAATTACGGCAGGTCAAATTAGTTTGATAGAGTCAGGAAAATCTAATCCAAGTATGGACTTGCTAGAGTATTTGGCAAGCACATTAAAAATTTCAGTTGAACACTTAATGGAAACAGAAGAAACACAGGCAAAGAGAATTTGTATATATTATGAGAATATTGCAGAGTCTTGTATCTTGAATGGTAAGTTGGATGAAGGATATGATGCTTTAGAGTTTTCAGTTGGATATATTGAGAAATATAACCTAGAACTAAGAATGGCTAGAAATATATATTTGAAAGCGTTGATTTGTGAGAGAAAGAAGCAATATGATGAAGCTCAAGAACTATTACTTGCTGCTAATAACATTTATATTAAATATAATTATAGCAATGAAGTAATTAGAATCTTCATATTACTTGGAAAGATTACTTTGAAGCTTGAGGCGTATCATTCTGCATATAGCTATTTCCAACAAGGAGAAAAGGTTTTCGAGGAGAGCGATGTATACAATGAAATGTTAATTGGACAAGTATACTATTACATAAGTAAGACCTTAAGTAAAATGGGTGTAGATTCAAAGGCTATAGAGTATATGAAGAAGGCAGAAGGCAAGCTTGATAAACTTAAAAATGTTACAACCTATGGAGAATCTTTTTTGGCAATAGCTAATGAAAGGTTTGAAGAAGGAAATTTAAGTCAAGCTATAAATTATACAGAGAAAAGCTTGAACTTTTTTATACTTAGAGAAAAAAGGCGTGAAATGGCAGAATTAATGTGTGGTATGGGAGAATTATTTTCAGATTATGGAAATATAAATAAGTCATTTGAGTATCTTGATGATGCTGAATGGAGTAGACAGATTATACCTAAATATTCTGTTGTTAAATCATTAATACTTATTTGCACAAATTATATAAAGCTTAAGGACGATGGTAATGCTAAAAAGGTTCTTGAACAAATAGAAGATAATATTCAACAGGTGAGTGAATCAGATTATACTTTGCTGTGCAAATATAATATCCTTAAATATAGGGTGGAGTTACTTGAAAAAAGGTATGATGCTGCAGAAAAAACTCTCTTAGATACATTGTCCTATACTACTAAAATGGAGTATAACAATGAAGGAGCAGAAGTGGCTATAACTTTAGGTAAATTTTATATGGATTTAGGAAGAAAAGAAGAAGCTGGCAAATATTTAAACATGGGAGTTAAAATTTTAGGTAAAACCAATAGATTAAGTGATTTTTAAAAGTGAGGGATAGCTATGGAGATATTATCGGCGGGAGAAAAAATAAAAAGAACGAGAATTTATAAAGGGTTAACTTTAAAGGATATATGTGAGGATAAAATTTCAGTTTCAAAAATGAGCTGTATAGAAAACAATAAGGTAGAACCAGAAGAGTGGATTTTGGAAGTTATAGTAGATAAGCTTGAATTAAATATGGAATATTTAAAACATAGTGTGAGAGCACAAATAGAAGAAAATATTGAAAAGTTTAATTCAAATAATGAGATAATTTTACTAGATGAGATTCTCCATAATGTGGATTACTCTGAAAAATATGAATACCATGACTTGACTTGCAAGTTATTTCAGATATTGTTTGAATATTACTTGAATCACGGGATGACCTCTGAATTAAGCACAACTATACCTAGATATTATAATGCTTGTCAAAAGTCTAAAGATGAAAGGCTTCATACGAATTATTATATGTATATTGCTAAATACCTATATTCTAATAAAGAATTTTCTCAAGCAGGTAGTTATATATCTACAGTAAGAAATAAACTTGAGGAATTAAATTTAAAACAGTCGATTGAATATATTAAAGCTACATATAATCAAGCTGTAATTTATATACAGTGTGGCAATATGGAGAAGGCTAAAGAGATTGCTGAAGATTTAAAAGAAATATTATCTTTTAATCATGATGAGTTTGTTAATGCTGAAATATATAAGGTCTTAACTATAATAGAAATATATTTAGAAGGTCATGATGTAGAGCGTTACAGAGAAGAATCCTTTAAAAGATATGGTAATATGCTTGATAAAAAAGCAGCTGCGTATTTTGATATAGCTGAAGCTATGATTATTAATGATATGAAGGATGATGGTATTGGTTATGTAATTAAAGCCTTAAAGTCATATCCTAGAAATAATAAGGAACAGGTTTGTGATTTTCTTATAAATGGAGTTGAATTCCTAATTAAATGTGAATACTATGATGAAGCTATAGAATGTATTGAAGAAGTTCTAAATGTTTCTATAGAGCGTAATCTGGTTCCCGGTATGGATAAGGCATATTATTATAAAGCTACTATATTGGAAAAGCAGAAGAATTATATTATGGCTGAATCTTATATAATGCTTTCTTTAGATGCTCTCCTTAAGTATGGAAATAAAAGTGACATATGTAAGAGATATATGAAGATAGGTAAAATGTATCATAATATGGGAGAAGTAAAAGAAGCTATAAAATATTTTGATTTAGCTTTTAAGACTGATAAATCTATAGTTTAATAAATAGAAAAGAGTATGTGCAAATTGATGGCACATACTCTTTTCTATTTTATTACTATTGTTTAATAAATCTACGTATCACATGATCTTTTGCTTTTAATTCAAAGGTATCATCTAATGATTCAAGATTTACATCTTCATATTTCTTTTCAAGAGCTAAAGTTAATAGTCTATCAGCTAGCTCAGGATTTTTGGCAAGTAGACTTCCGTGGAAGTAAGTGCAGAAGGTATTTTTATATATACATCCTTCCTTATTATCTTTGCCGTTGTTTCCAAATCCGTGTTTTACAATTCCTAGTGGTTGTAAATCACCGATATAAGTTTTACCAGAATGATTCTCAAAGCCGACATAGGTTTCATTAAATTCTTCGTTGTATATTATAGAGTTTCCGATTAATCTATCCTTAGAAGCTTCAGTGTAAATATCTAGAATTCCAAGCCCTTCTAGAACTTCACCAGTAGAAGTTGCATAGGTCTTACCAAGAAGTTGGTATCCACCACATATACATAAAAATACTTTTCCACTTTCTATGTAGGTAGTGATTTCTTCTTTTTTATTTTCAACTAAATCTGTAGAAACTATGGATTGCTCGTAATCCTGTCCCCCGCCAAAGAATACAATATCGTAGTCTTCTGCGTTGAACTTATCATTCATAGATATATTTTTTATATTAACTTTAATTTCTCTTTTTTCAGCTCTCTGTTTAAGGATTAAGATGTTTCCAATATCTCCATAAACGTTTAATAAATCAGGGTATAAGTGACAAATATTAATTTCCATAAAAACACCTCAATCTTACCAAATTTTATTTATGTAGCCTTTGCTATGTAGAAGCTTTCTAAGATTTAGCATAGCAGTGTAGGTTACTAGTACGTAAGTAGTTTCTTGAGGAGCGCTTATAAGGTTATTTAAAAGTTCCTCATCAGTTTCACATATCTTAAAGGTTGCTTCATTAAGATTAGCTGTTTTAAGTCTTACAGCCATATCGTAAACTCTTACTCCGCCAATTAAAGTAGTTTTAATATCAAGCTTTGACAGACTTTCAAAGTCTACATCCCATATCCAAGATACGTCTGTGCCATCAGCGTAATTATCGTTAAGCATTAAAGCAAGGTTTACAGGGGTATTTTCGTTGAAGTTCAGCATAATTGTTTCGATAGCTTGATTATAACCAGCTGGATTTTTAACTAAAATAATTTTAGCTTCTTTACCATCTATGTTGATTACTTCTTGTCTACCAAAGCTACTCTGTTGATTGCTAAGAGAATCTTTTATAGGTTCAGAACCAACACCAAGCTCTTTAGTTACAGCAATAGAACAAAGTCCGTTATAGATGTTATATTCCCCAGATTGGTTTATATAGTAATCTTCATTATTTATTGTAACTTCAGAACCAGAAGGAGTTAAAGCAAGAACTTTTTCTACTTTGTATTTTAAATCAGGTCTTTTATATCCACATTCATCACAGAAATATTTTCCTAGATGGTTATATGTAATAAATTCATAGCTATAAGGACTTTTGCAGAACTTACAGAACTTACTGTCAGCATTAACGCTTAGAGTAGTATTTTCTTTGATTGGTGTATCAAAACCATAGTATACAATTGGATTTTCTAAGTCTACCTTGCCAAGAAGAGATTCATCTCCGTTTAGAACTAAAGTTGACTTTGGTGTTTTTACTATTCCTTCTAAAATTTTAGAGTAAGTAGTGTGTACTTCACCATATCTATCAAGTTGATCTCTGAATAGATTTGTTACAGTTATAATTTCTGGCTTTATATTTTCAGTTATGATTTGTAGGTAGGCCTCGTCAACCTCGATAATAGCATAGCTATCATTAGTTTTTTTACCAAACTTATAGAAGGATACAAAAGATGAAACAATACCTGTATTCATGTTTGCACCTGTATTATTAGTAACAACTTTTTTGCCATCCTTTTTAAGAATGTTATAAATCATGCTAGTTGTAGTGGTTTTACCGTTGGTACCAGTGACTAGGATTACTTTATAGCCTTTTGTGACAGTTGATAATATGTTTTTATCTAATGCCAGTGCTATTTTTCCTGGGAAATTTGAACCACCCTTAAATAAAACAGTACTAAGTTTTAATACAGTTTTAGAGGCTACTATTGCGATAAATGAATTAATTTTAATTTTTCACACATCCTTTATGTCTTATAAAATAACAATTGACAAATTTTTAATCTTTATTTCAATGACTTTAATATCAATTTAATATTATAGCATATAAATCTGTTTATGGCATCCTGTGATTATATAACTTGGAGATATGTATGGAAAATTAATAAAATTAAATAAAGAATTAAAAATGAAAGTCGTATAATAGACATAAAAGTAATGTGATGCACTATTTGAGTAAAAAATGACAAAAAATAGAAAATAATATCACAAACATGAGTGAAAGTATATAAAAGCAGAACAAAAAATATGAAAAATCTATTGCAAAAGTTTTAAAATGTAGTATTATATAAGTGTAAAGACTTAAATGTGATGTATTAAATACGGGGTAGGGGGTAAGTTAAATGGACTTAGGATATTTGGGAATTAATCAAGGTGAGAAGGTATATAGGAACTTAAGCCCGGCAGCTTTAGTTGCGGAAGCAGTTAAAAATAATGAAGGTACACTTGCATCAAGTGGAGCTCTAGTAGTAAATACAGGGAGATATACTGGTAGGTCTCCTAAAGATAGATTTATTGTAAGACAAGATAGTGTTAATGATTTAATTAACTGGGGAGAAGTAAATTTAGATATAGAAGAAGAAGTTTTTGATAAATTATATGGACAGGTTATGGATTATCTAAAAGACAAAAATCTTTATGTTTTTGACGGATATGTTGGAGCAATGAAAGAATATAGTATGAACATAAGAGTGATTAATGAGTATGCATCAGAAGCGTTAATGGCTACTCAATTATTTAGAAGATATAGTGAAGAACAATTAAAGAGTTTCGAGGCAGAGTTTACAGTAATTGCAGCACCAGGATTTAAAGCAAGAGGGGCTGAAGACGGAGTTAACTCAGAAGCGTTTATACTTTTAAACTTCGATAAAAAGATAGTGTTAATTGGTGGAACTCAATATGCAGGAGAAATTAAAAAATCTATTTTCTCTGTTATGAATTTTAATCTACCTAGAAAAGGCGTATTCCCAATGCACTGTTCTGCCAATATAGGTGATAATGGTGATACAGCTGTATTTTTCGGGCTGTCTGGTACAGGTAAGACAACTTTATCGGCTGATCCAGAAAGAAAGTTAATTGGAGATGATGAGCACGGTTGGTGTGAAAATGGAGTATTTAACTTTGAAGGTGGTTGTTATGCTAAAACAATTAAACTTGATAAAGATAAAGAAGCTGAAATATATAATGCTTTAAAATTTGGTTCTTTACTTGAAAATGTAGTTTTAGACGAGAAGAATAGACCTATGTTTGATGATGAATCATTAACAGAGAATACAAGAGGAGCATATCCTATTGATTATATAAGTAATGTTGAACTTAGTGGAGTAGGGGCGAATCCGAATACTGTAGTATTTCTAACTGCAGATGCTTTTGGTGTAATCCCTCCTATATCTAAATTATCTAAAGAAGCTGCAATGTATCACTTTATGTCTGGATACACTAGTAAGCTTGCAGGAACTGAAAGAGGAATTACAAAACCTAAAGCAACATTTTCAGCGTGTTTTGGTGAGCCATTTATGTTGATGAAACCAGAAGTATATGCAAAACTTTTAGGGCAAAAGATTTCAACTAATAATACTGAGGTTTATCTTGTTAACACTGGATGGTCTGGTGGAGAGTATGGAGTAGGAAAGAGAATGAATTTAACTTATACTAGAGCGATGGTTAAAGCTGCTACGGAAGGACAATTAAGAAATGTGGAATATGAAGTTGATAAAAACTTTAATGTTTTAATTCCAAAGGAAGTACCAAATGTACCTTCTGAGATATTAAATCCAAGAAATACTTGGGCAGATAAAGAAGAATACGATAAAAAGGTAGCTGAGCTTGTGAGTCAATTCCATAAAAATTTCAAGAAGTTTGATGGTGTAAGTAAAGAAATATTAAATGCTGCACCTGGTAATTTTGAATGTAGTTTGGTTTAGACAAATAATAATTATAAGGCAACCTTAAAATTAAAATATAAAAAAGAGTCCCAACAATTTAGGGATTCTTTTTTGTGTAATAAAAAACTTTAATTTGTGAGCAGAAAAGTTTAGAGATAAAGAGAGAACTATAGATAAAGAAGGAACCTATGAAGAACTTTGCTTACTATAGAATAGTATTAGCTATAGTTATACTTGTATTAGGAGTTTTTGGAGTAATATCTGAATAGAATAATAGTGAGATTATTAGATGGCATGCTTTATATATAGTATGCCATCTTTTTATTGTATTTAGTGGGAATAATAAAACAATGAAATCGTGAAAAATGGAGGATGAAAAATAAAGGTTAGTGAAACGAAGTGTGTAAATCAATTGAATATAAGGAATGTTAACTTTAATTAAATTACAAATGTACCTAGTGTATCAATATAAGTATTTTATTGATATTTGCAGTAATACTAAGAAAATTAATAGTAAAGTCGTTTAATTGTAAATTATAATATGCTTAGTGGGGACTAGCCATGATAAGATATGACTTGTCGCTGAGAGATGCGGCAAACAAACGACAGAAATTGAGAAAAACATTTTAAAGAAATTAAGAAAAAGTTTTTCAAGAAAGTTGTTGACAGA
>DALZNT010000123.1:0-9695 GCA_032005505.1 Clostridium sp.
AAAAGCAGAAAGAAGAAAAGAAAAAAAGTAATAGCAATATAATAGTAAAAGTAATAGCTGTAATATGAAAAAATACCAATAATATTTAAACGATATATAAATCAATATATATGATATTTTAATAGCCATACTTTTAAATAGGTATGGCTATTTTAGTGTGAATATATATTGTTCTTGTGGGTAATTTTACTATAGTTGTGATATAATACTTGTTGGGAAATTATTAATTTAAGGAGTGAATATATGAAGATAACTACGGATAAAAAGTTTTATAAGTTACTTTTAGGTATATCAATACCTATTGCTATGCAAAACTTAATTACATTTGCTGTAAGTATGATTGATACACTTATGGTAGGTTCTTTAGGAGAGGTGCCATTATCGGCAGTTTCTATAGCAAATAATTTATTCTTTATTTTAATGATATTAATGTTTGGACTAGCTGGTGGTTCAAATATTTTAATATCTCAGTATTGGGGTAAAGATGACGTAAAGACTATTCATAAAATCCTATCTATAATGTATAGGGTATGTATTGGAATTATATTAATATTTATCGGAATAGCTGCATTTTTACCAACTCAGTTTATGAGTATATTCTCTACTGAGGCACAGGTAATAGCTGGTGGGGCAAGCTATTTAAGGATAATTTGTATCGGATATATGTTCTATGGAATAACAAATTGTACAATAATGATGCTTCGTTCTGTTAAGACAGTAAAAATTTCAATAATAGTTTATACTATTTCCCTTTGCGTGAATGCCTTCTTTAACTGGGTACTTATCTTTGGTAATTTAGGAGCACCTGCCCTTGGAATACAAGGTGCAGCTATAGCTACTGTAATTGCAAGAATCACAGAATTTACAATAGTAATGGTATTTATGATTTTCTTTGAGAAGAAAGTAAAGTTAAAACCGAAGCATTTATTAAAAGTTGATAAGGTTATCCTAAAGGATTATGCAGCAACATGCACACCTGTGCTATTTAATGAGTTATTGTGGTCTACAGGTTCATCAATGATTTCAGTTGTAGTTGGAAGAATGGGACCAGAGATTGTGGCAGCTAATACTATTAACAGCGTAGCACATCAGTTTGTTACAGTATTTATCTTTGGTATATCCAATGCCACAGCTGTTATCACAGGAAATACTATTGGTGAAGGAAAGAAAGAAAAGGCAAAGGAGTATGCCTTTACAATTGCTATTTTTAGTTTGATAATTGGAATTATGGCCGGAATTATTATTTATACAATAAGGCCATTTATAGTAGATTTATATAAAGTATCACCTTTAACAAAATCTGTAGCTATGGAGATAATGAGTGTAACTGCTATTATTTTAGTATTCCAATCTGTTGGAGTATCTATGATGATGGGCGTTCTTCGTGGTGGCGGAGATGCCAAATTTGTTCTTATGAACGACATCATATTTATGTGGTTAGTTGCTATACCAGGAGGTTTCTTTGCAGCCTTTGTATTAGAGCTTCCAATTATTCCAGTATTCTTTATTTTAAAGTTTGATGAGGTAATTAAATCTGTTGTAGCTATATTTAGGGTAACAAGTGGAAAGTGGGTAAGAGATGTAACAAGAGACTTTTCACAGGTAGAATTAGAAGCAGAAGTGTAGAATGCTATGTTATCGTTGGCTTATATCAGGGAAAGTATAGACTGGAAGGAGACACTTGGAAACAGCAGATACCTGAAAAATTTAAGGCTGGATATGAAAATATAGAAGTGCCTAAGGATAAAATGAAGGAAGTAATTTTAGAATCAGAATGAGCTATTTAAAAGGTATATATAAACAACTCGATTTAAGATGATAATATATGGATAAGTTTAGTGGAGAATTAGTTGGAAATCTGAGAAAATTATTATAGTAAGTAGAAAATACCTGACCCGAGGAATCCTCGGGTCAGGTATTTTCTTATGAGAAATTATCTAAGAAAATAATTTTCAATATATCTATAGGTGTCAGATAAATCTAGGTTATCTACAGATTCTTTTAGTAGAGGGACCTTTTTATAATCATCCAAATGAATTTCGTGATTAAGAATTGGGTTGATTCTGTGATAGTTAAGACCAATTAGCTCACGACAATATAAGTCAGATAGAGGTATATCATTTAAAAGTAAAATGGATACTAAGGGAGTTTTCATATTGGATGTTGGGCTTAGAATCCACTGCATGGCACCCCAAGTAGAGGTGTCATTTTTTATGGAATCAATAGTCTGACCAGTACCTATGGAGAGGACTCTGAAGTCGGCTAGTTCATGTCTTGGTTTAAGGATTTTCATAGTAGATATCATGGAAGAGGCTGAGGGACTATTATCGATGACTCCACCATCTATAAAGTTTTTATGAGAAGGGAAGTATGTTGGTGCGGCAGAACTTGATAGGGCGACATCAATTACCTTTGATTTAGAAAGCTCACTCTTAGATAAATTATTAAAAAATACAGATTGCCAATTGTTAGCAGAATAACCACGGACATTAAATGAGGGGATGAACACATATTTTTCAAGGTCACCAATGGTTAAATCTTGAGAAAATACGGTTCCAATTAGAGATTTTAGATTCTTATTGCTATATTTAGGTTTAAATAGATTTAAATGAGTAGGTGTGAAGATTGATTTGATAGTTTCATAGTTATAAAGGTTATCAACATATTCACCATCTTTTCCTGAAGCTAAAACAAGGGCGATTAGAGCTCCGGTAGAAGTGCCAGCGAAGAGGTCAGTTTTAGCTAGGAGCTCAGGGAATTTTTCACATAGGCGTTTAATTATTCTTGTGGATAGGGCACCTCTTATGCCACCGCCATCGAAGGAAATAATTCTAAAGGGAGCCATGGAGCACCTCCTTAAAGACTAATTTAGTTAGATACTATCATTTTATTAATTTCATAAGGTTCTTGTGATTAAAAATATATAAGTTAAATAAGTTTGAGGTTGTTTTGCCTGTTCCATTTGCCATACCATGATTAAAAAAAATACATAAGTCAAATAAGCTCATAGTTTCTATAAAATTTGAATATATTTATAGAAATATGTTTTGGAGTTGTAACTATGAGCCATAGGAAAAAAAAACAAGATTATACATGTAGCTGCCCTAAAGCAAATTCAAATCCAAATAGTTTAGCTATTGCTATGGCAAAGCGAGCTATTGATGAGGTTAATAAGGGGAAATTAAAGAAGATAAATGCTATTTGGCTAGAAACCTCAGGATGTTTTGGAGAAGTTATTTCACTATTAAATTCAGAGGATCCAGAAATAGTTTATATATTAAGAAATATAGTTAACATGACTTTCTTGGGGAGTATATCAGGGGATCAAGGAGAGGACGCCCTAGATAGAATAATGGAAACCATGAATACAGAGTTTGTATTTTTAGTTTGTGGTGCAGTACCAACAAAGGCTAATGGACTATATGCCAGGATAGGTAACTATAAAGGGAGGACAATGACAGCCATGGAGGCTATTACGATGTTGGCTTCTAAGGCAAAATATATTATATCCATTGGGACCTGCGCTTGTTATGGCGGACCTACAGCAGGAGCACCAAATTTATCTGATGCTGAAAGTATAAGGGATTATCTTGATAGAAAGGATGTTATACAAATACCAGGCTGTCCAGCTAATCCAATATGGACGGTAGGAACTTTAGGATATCTGGTTTCAAGAGGAATGCCAGAATTAGATGGAGATGGAAGACCTGTAGCTTTTTACGGAACTCTTATTCATGATATTTGTCCAAGAAGAAGCTATTTTGATAACAGAGTATTTGCAACAAAGCTTGGAGAGCCAGAGTGTATGTTCAATTTAGGATGTAAAGGTCCTATTACAAAGGCATTATGTCCTGTGAATAGGTGGAACTCTAGTGACAATTGGCCTGTAGAAAATAATACTACATGTATAGGCTGTGCAGGACCTGGATTTCCAGATGCCAATGCACCTTATGTAACCTATGGAGGTGAATAAGATTAGTAAGATAGTTATAGACCCAATGACTAGAGTAAGTGGATTATTGGGAATAGAGGTAGAAATAAAAAATAATAAAATTGTGGATGCAATTTGTAAGGGAAATCAATTTAGAGGTTTTGAAAAAATGTTTGAAGGGCGTAACCCTCTAGATATTATTAGACTTGCTCCTAGAATTTGTGGAATATGTTCAACTCATCATACATTAGCATCAACAGAAGCTTTGGAAGAAGCTTTTAAGGTGAAGCCTAATGCTAATGGTAAATTAGCTAGAGAGATAGCTAATGGTTTTGAATTTCTTCAAAATCATTTAAGACAGATATACTTACTTGCACTGCCAGATTATGTTCAGATTATTAATTTAAATCCTTTAACAAAAAATCAAACGGCTAAAGAGGCTGATTATAGACTGCCTGCAAATCTTACAATAAAAATAAATAAGGATATAGAGGGAGCTGTTACAAATAGTAGATTAGCTCATAAGGCTATTGCAATTTTGGCAGGGAAAGCGCCTCACTGTCATGGTATTTATCTTGGTGGAATAACCACTGAAATAGGAATCCAGCAGATAGAACAGATTACCTATATAGTGAGCAGTATAAAGACATTTATAGAAACTAAGCTTATAGAGGATATATATATAATTGTTGATTATTATAAGGATTATTATGATATGGGAAAAGGTTATGGGAATTTAATTACTGGTGGTGTTTTTGCAGATTATGAACCACCAATAAGATATTCAGTGCCTGGAGTCATGATAAATAATGTGAAGGAGCCTTTGGATAGAAAGTATATTACTGAAAATGTATTTAATTCTTGGCTTGAAAGTCCTAATGATACGGTTATACCAGGAAGTAATCAGCCACCAATTCCTAATGCTTATAAGCAAGGAGCTTATAGCTGGGTTGAGGCAGCTAGATATAAAGGTCATGCGATGGAAGGCGGACCTCTAGCGAGGATGATAATTAATGGTTATTATAACAGAGGGATTTCTGCTATGGACAGACTTGTGGCAAGGGTATTGGAGGCACAGCGAATTTGTGAAAGTATAGAAGCTGCCATTAAGATATTAAAAACAGAAGAACCATATCAAGAGGCGTGGAAAATACCAGACAATGGTAGTGGTGCAGCACTTATTGGTGCGTCAAGAGGATTGCTTGGTCACTGGATAAATATAGAGAATAAAAAGGTTTCAAATTACACTATAATACCACCATCAGCCTGGAATTTATCACCTACCGATAGTAAAGGAGTGAAAGGCCCTGTTGAAGAGGCACTAATAGGAACAAATATAGCTAACGAAAAAAATCCTGTGGAAATAGGACGTATTGTTAGAAGTTTTGATCCTTGTTTAAATTGTGCAGCCCATGTGGTTAGTGACAGATATGAGCCTTTTGAGATAAATATAGTATGATAAAAATTATAGGTATTGGAAATATACTTCTCTGTGATGATGGTATCGGAGTTAGGGTTGTTGAGGCAATGAAAAAAAACTTTCTAGGGATAAATGAACAAGTGGCAGTAATGGCTGGAGAAACGGATTTCTATTACTGCCTAGATAATATATATTCAGGAGATTTTATAATTTTGATAGATAGCACCTATCTTGGAATAGAACCAGGAACAATAACGGTATTAACGTTAAATGAATGTGATAAATATGTGGATGATTTTACTACGGAACATGGGGATAACTTAGTAGATATTTTAAGGCGAGAGCATAGAGAAATAAATGGATATTTAATTGGGATAGAAGCGGAAAGAATCGGATTTTCATTGGAATTATCATCAGTTTTACAGGATAAATTTCAAGAGATATGTTTAAGAGTTTGTGGAGAAATTAAGGATATTACTACAGAGTATCTTAAGATTTCATAGAGGTTTAAGGTAAGTAGGTGAAAAGATGCATGAGGTTTCTATAATTTGTAGTGCAATGGAAGAGATAATAACTCAATGTGAAATGAACAATATAGCTAGTGTGAATAAGATTACACTAGCTATTGGACGATTTGTAGCAGTTGATAACTTTGCACTGGAATTTGCTTTTAAATGTGTGAGTAGAAGTACTATTTGTGAAGGGGCCACATTAATAGTAGAAGAAATTTCGCCTGTGGCGTATTGTGAAAATTGCCATGAGGACTTTGAGGTAACATTTATGAAAAAAAATTGTCCTTTATGTGGTCAGGTCAGCGACAAAATCACAAAGGGTTATGAAATTTTATTGTATAGGATAGAAGGGGAGTAGTTTCTATGAAAGAGTTAACTATAAAAGCAAGTTTATTAAAGAACAATGATGAGGTGGCAAAGAGAAATAGAGAAAAGTTAGAAAGTAATAAAACCCTCACCATAAATTTACTAGGGTCTCCAGGTTCAGGTAAGACTTCAGTTTTAGAAAATATCTTAAAGGATATGAAGAAGTATAAGGTTGCAGTAATTGAAGGAGACTTGTATACCACAAAAGATGGGAAGCGAATTGAAGGTCAAGGTGTGGAAGTTGTACAGGTAAATACAGCAGGTGGATGTCACCTTGATGCAGCAATGATAGATAGAGCCTTAAAGGAATTAGATGAAAGTTTATTAGAATTACTTATAATAGAAAATGTGGGCAACCTTGTATGTCCAGCCTCCTTTGATTTAGGTGAGGATATGAGGGTAGTTGTAATGAGTGTTACTGAAGGAAATGACAAGCCTTTAAAGTACCCATCTATGTTCCAAAAGGCTGATATGATTGTTTTAAATAAGGTAGATTTGATAGACTTCACTGATTTTGATAAGGAAGAATTTTATAGTGACATTGAGGCCTTAAATAAGGATGCAATAGTTATAGAAGCATCATGCAGAAAGGGAGAAGGTGTTAAGGATATAGGAAATTACTTAATTGAAGCAATGAAGAAAAAGATGTGTTTAATGTGATTAGAAAATATATAAGAGTAAAAGGGATAGTTCAAGGTGTGGGGTTTAGGCCCTTTATATATAGAATCGCTTGTGAAAATCAGCTTTTAGGAGATGTGAAAAATACATCTAGAGGAGTTTATATAAATGTGCAAGGTTCGGAAAATGAAATAGAGAAATTCATTTGTGACCTAAGAGGAAAGGCACCAAAGCTTAGTCGGATAGATGAAATTGTAGTGGAAGAAAAGAGTTTAAAGGATTATCAAAAGTTTAATATCATAAGCAGTGAGGAAAAAAGTGAGGCTATGACTTTAATTTCACCAGATATTGCTACCTGTGATGATTGCATGGCAGAAGTCCTAAATTCTTATAATAGGACTAGATTTTTATATCCTTTTACCAATTGTGCAAACTGTGGACCTAGATTCACAATTATAAAAAGTATTCCTTATGATAGGAAAAATACTACTATGTCAGACTTTGAGATGTGTTCTAAATGTAGTGAAGAGTATAGCGATCCTGTAGATAGAAGATTTCATGCAGAGCCAATCTGTTGTGTGGAATGTGGGCCAATTATTCAGCTATTAGATGGATGCGGTGGAGTTATTGAAGTCGAAGACCCTATTAAGCAAGTAAGGGAGCTTTTAAAGGATGGAAATATAGTAGGCGTAAAAGGAATAGGGGGCTTTAATCTAGTTTGCAATGGAGAATCAGAAGAAGCCATTAATACTCTAAGAACTAGAAAATTTAGAAGAACTAAGCCTTTAGCGCTGATGATGAAGGATATAGAGGAAGTAGAAAAGTACTGCAGAGTTGATGAAGTAGAAAAATCTATTTTAGTGGGAAGTAAAAGGCCTATAGTTCTTTTAAGAAAATTAAATGATAAGCTGCCTTATAATATAGCCTTTTATAATGGAAAGTTAGGAGTTTTGCTACCATATTCACCTCTTCATTATTTGCTATTTGATGAGGAACTGAAGGTGCTTGTATTTACAAGCGGAAACCCTAGTGGTGGAACTATGGAGTATAAAAATTCAGTGGCAATGGAGAGACTTCAAGGAGTTGCTGATTATTTTTTAATACACAATAGAGAGATAAATTTGCCTATAGATGATTCAGTTGTAAAAGTAACTGATGGTGAAGATAGAGTAATAAGAGGTGGACGAGGATATTTCCCAGCCTATATTAATTATGGTAGCAGGAGGAGAATTTTAGCTTGTGGTGGTCAGCTTAAAAATACCTTTGCTATAAGTGTTAGAGACAATATTTATGTTAGTCCTTATATTGGTGATTTAGAAACGGTGGAGGTTCAAGAAAATTTTAAAAGGAACCTAAATCATATAAAGGAGCTATATGATATTGACTTGGATATAATAGCCTACGATATGCACCCAAGTTATTGGCAGAATGAGTATCTTAAAGATTTTAAGATAAGAAAACTTGGAGTATATCATCATCATGCCCATATTGTAAGCTGCCTTGTTGATAATGGAGTGAAGGATAAAGTTATTGGATTAGCTTTTGATGGCATTGGATATGGGAGAGATGGACAGCTTTGGGGAGGAGAATTTTTAATCTGTGACTATAAGGGATTTAAGAGAGTGGGTCAGATGAATTATATGGAAATGCCAGGTGGAGATAGTGCTACGAAAAATCCTTGGATAATGGGAATAAGTCTTGTATATAAAGCGTTAAAAGGGAATGTAGGAAAAGTTATGGCAGTATTGCCTAAGGCTTTTGAAGAAAAGGAAGTTTCCTTAATTTTAGCAGCTTTAAATAGCGAGAGAAGAACTACTTTATGTTCAAGCATGGGGCGATTATTTGATGGAGTAGCAAGTCTTCTAGGATTTACTGAGAAAATTACCTTTGAAGGTGAAGGAGCAATTTATCTTGAAAATTTAGCAAGAGTCTATAGAGATAAAAGTTCTGTTGATGGGGCAGGTTATCAATGCGTAGTTAGCTGTAGAGATGGAATTTATATAGTGGAGACAGATAAATTAATAGAAGGAATTTTAGTGGATATAAAAAATCAGGTTGAGTTTGGAGCTATAGCTTTGAGGTTTCACAGGATAATTATTAAAGTTTCTTGTGAACTATGTGAAAAAATTAGAGCTAAATGCAAAATTAATAAGGTAGCTTTAAGTGGGGGGGTTTTTCAAAATGACATACTACTTTGTGGGATATATGAGAAACTTACAGACAGTGGATTTGAGGTTTTAATTCATAAAAAAATTCCATGTAATGATAGCGGAATTTCTGTCGGACAGCTTTTTATAGCTGATGAGATATCTAAGGAGTGAGGATATGTGTGTTGCTGTTCCTGGTAAAGTAGTAGAAATTTATGATGGTGAAGCCTTAGTTGAATTTCAAGGAGTTGAGAAACGAGTTAATTCTATTTTTGTAGAGGATATAAAACTAGGGGAGTATGTACTCATTCACGTTGGATGTGCTATTGAAAAAATTGAAGAAGAAGAAGCCTTAAAAACTTTAGAGATTTTTGAAAGGCTTATAGGAGGCGAAGAGGATGAGTGAAAAGTTTTCTCTTGCCTACTTTGAAAATATAGATATGGCTAAAAAGTTATTAAGGGAAATAGAAAGAAAGGTTACAAAGCCTCTAAATATAATGGAGGTATGTGGAACCCATACTAGAAGTATTTATAGATATGGAATAGATAAGCTTTTGCCAAAGAAGCTACAACTTATTTCAGGACCTGGATGTCCAGTATGTGTAACACCTAAAAGCTATATTGATAATGCTATAGCTTTAAGTAAGAAGGGCGATATAATTATAGCTACCTTTGGAGATTTGCTGAGAATTCCAGGAAGT
>DALZNT010000124.1:0-9503 GCA_032005505.1 Clostridium sp.
CATGGCACATCAACTTGAACAAATGGCCTATGTCGGTGAAACCCCTTGGCATGGACTAGGAAATCAACTAAGTCAAAACCAACCGATTGAGGTCTGGGCACAGCAGGCAGGCATGGACTGGCGTATAGAGTCATCTAATGTCAGTTATATGGCACAGAATGAACGTGGACAAAGCATCATCATGCCGTATGCAGACCAGCGTGTACTGTATCGTTCTGATACTCATGCACCCTTGTCAGTGGTCAGTCAACGTTTTCAAGAAGTCCAACCTCGTGAGATCTTAGAGTTCTATCGTGATCTAACTGAACAATCAGGCTTTGAATTGGAAACCGCAGGCGTGCTTAAAGGTGGTAAGAAGTTCTGGGCGCTGGCACGTACAGGTCAATCTACTGCACTTAAAGGCAAGGATGTCAGTAATGGCTACATTCTTCTTGCAACCGCTTGTGATGGCACCTTGGCAACTACGGCACAATTCACTTCCATTCGTGTTGTCTGCAACAACACCTTGGCGATTGCTTTACGTGGTCAGAACAGTAGCGCAGGTGTAGTGAAAGTTCCGCATAGCACCAAGTTTGATGCAGATAAGGTCAAACAGCAATTGGGTATTTCAGTTCGTGCATGGGATGAACACATGTATGAGATGAAGCAGCTCAGTCAGCGTAAAGTCACCCAGTCTGAAGCCGCAGCCTATTTTGATGCGGTATTTAATAACACCACAATGAGTATTGCAGATCAGGAAGAAAATATTATTCAGTTCTACCGTGATGTTGCAACTCAGGCAGCAAAGGCAAATGCCAAGGAAAAAGCTGAGCCAAATGCCAAGGCGATGACTAAAGCAATGGAGATGTTTAATGGTCAGGGGCGTGGTGCAACACTTTCATCGTCTAAGGATACCGCTTACGGATTACTCTGTTCGATTACGGAGTTTATCGATCACGAGCGTCGTGCCATGAGTACAGATCATCGACTCGATTCAGCTTGGTTTGGTGCAGGAGCAGCGATCAAGCAGCGTGGACTAGAACAGGCTTTACGCATGGTGTCATAGCGTAGAAGGTTAAGTTTTTGCAATAGAAAGTTAGACCTATCCTTTCGATTCTAAAGATAAATTTACATTTTAAAAATAATTAAACCACATCTTCGGGTGTGGTTTTTTTATGCCCTTTATTTGCCACCATCCATATAAAATGAGGAAGCAAGCTATGAATACAGCAATATTAAACCCATCCATTCAACAAGCCAGCAAACCCTTTAATGCCCCAAAACTGTTTACAGCAAAACGCTTGGTCAATACTAAAAATATGACTCAATCTGACTGGCTTGAAGTTCGTCGCCAAGGTATTGGCAGTAGTGATTGTGCAGCAGCCTGTGGATTGAATCCCTATATGTCGATGCTCGAACTTTGGATGATCAAGACAGGGCGAGTCAAACAATCGATTGAAGATGAAAGTTCAGGTATCGCTCCACTCTATTGGGGTAAGCGGCTAGAACCATTGGTGGCTGAGTACTACAGCATGCATACCAATAACAAGGTACGCAGAATCAATGCAGTGCTTCAGCATCCAGATCCTGATAAGCATTTTATGCTTGCCAATCTGGATTACTCCGTTGTGGGTAGTGATGAAGTTCAAATTCTGGAATGCAAAACAGCAGGAGAGTACGGCGCAAAACTTTGGCGAGAGGGTGTGCCTTTATATGTCTTGTGTCAGGTACAACATCAATTGGCAGTGACAGGCAAACGAGCAGCACATGTTTGTGTGCTGATTTGTGGTCATGAAACCAAAATCTTCAAAGTGACGCGCTCAGAATCCGTGATCAAACATATCATCAATGCGGAACGTTACTTCTGGGATTGTGTGGAAAAAGATATGCCACCTGATGCAGATGCCAGTGAGTCCGCAGCCAAAGCCATACAGCAGCTCTATCCACAACATATTCCGTTGACTGTTGAAGACTTGAGTCATAACGAACAAGCCAATCAATTGTTTGCTCAACTGATTCAAGAAAAGCATCACATTGAGCAGCATCAAAATAACTTTGATGAAACTAAGCATCAAATCCAGATGTTGATGAAGGATGCTGAACGAGCAACCTTTGCCACTGGTTCAGTGACGTGGAAGAAATCCAAAGACTCAATCGGTTTAGACAGCAAAGCCTTACTCAAACTTCACCCAGAAATGCTTGAGCAGTTTCCGCAAAACAAAGCAGGGACACGACGTTTTCAGATCTATACCGATGACTGAATCCATCACATCAATATTTCCAGTCTTCAAAAAAGCGCAAAAAACCACCCCCGATCTACCGACTCCCGAAGGAGCGGTAGGCCAACAATGGCGGTCTTTGCATTTCATCTGATCTTTAAACGGTTTTGTATTTGCTTACATAACAAAGGGTCAATAGTAAAATTTTATTTAGAGGAAAATTATCATGATTAAAGGTCTAGCGATCACACCACCGATCCTTGGACGTATCAGTATTGGTAAAGTCGTTGAAAAGAACGGTAAGCGACTGCCTGAAAAGGACGACCAATTTACCATTACCAGCCAGATTCAAAGCAAGGAGGGGTGGATCAAGCATCCGCTTGATGAGCAATTACGCAGTAAAGCACCGAATCAAAAACTCCGTACCATTCCAGTACGGATGATCTTCAATGATCCTGATTTGAATCTTAGAGCTGAGTACACTTTGTTTGACCGACAGACTGGGCGACCTATCTGTGTCGGTAATGGTGAAACTTGCCAACGTTTAACTAATCAAGGCGTAGAGCAACATCCTTGTCCATCCCCTGATTTATGCTCATTGGCACAAGGAGGAAACTGCAAGCCCTATGGACGTTTACATGTCAATTTGGATGAAAGTGATGAACTCGGTACATTCATTTTTAGAACCACAGGTTTTAACAGTATCCGCACCTTGGCAGCACGGCTAAATTATTACCATGCAGCATCGAATGGATTGCTGTCATGTCTACCGTTACAACTGACCCTAAGAGGTAAGTCCACCATGCAAAGTTATCGAACTCCTGTGTATTACGTAGATTTGACACTCAAGGAGGGAGTCAGCCTGCAACAAGCGATTCAGACAGCTAAAGAGATTGATCAACAAAGCAAAGCGATGGGTTTTAATCAAATTGCATTAGATCAAATGGCGAGACAATGCTTTGCCATTGCACGATTTGAGGTGAATTCTGAGGAAGGATTCGATTTAGTAGAGGAGTATTATACGGATAATGTTGTTGAATCTGAGCAAGTACAGCCTGACACAAAAGCCAAGGTGAAGTCTAAATTTAATCAGGAGAAGGCTTTTGTGCAGGACATTCAGCAGGGGTTGCAGGGGAGTGTAAGGGCTGTGAATTAGTCCATTTTCTAAATTTAGTTTTGATAATTGTTGGAGAAATAAAACGTATTTATCAGATGATTAGATATTTCACATAAACCAAATCATTAGGATTAAAGAAGTCATTGCAGTTACGGGTATTAGCCGTTTAGTTATATATGAAAAACTTAATCCTCAATCTAAGTGTTACGATTCAACATTTCCCAAGCCAATTAAGTTGAGTGTGAATTGTGTTGGTTGGTCGGCACTTGAGGTAAATCAATGGATTGAGCGAAGGTTAGCAAGTCGATAGTTCGGGGGCGAAAGCTCCCAAATTTGAAGTAGTTTAGTTTTTTGCAAAAAAATAGATTTCATGTATATTGGAAAGAAATAAAATTTATAAATAATAGGGTTTTATATGACAGAGGAGCTGCCTGACAGTGCAATATCATCTTGGGGAGGCTTCGTCTATCAAGGAAAGATAGCACTTTTTCATTCTATTAAGCTTCTATTGGATGAAAGCTTCGAGGGGAAAGAAGTCAAGAAATTTGCTTTACAGTTGGATAGTACTGATGACTTTGCCATTTATTCGGATGGTATTGCAATATCGGTTCATCAAGTTAAGGCTAAGGCATCTCCTTATAGATCTGCATTTGAAAAAGCACTAAATAAGTCATCAAAAATATGTATAGATTGTTGTCCTAATACAAAAAGATACTTCCATATCGCTAATGAAATTGATGATTCTAGTGATTATGAAAATGAGAAAAAAGCAATAGTTGAATTTTATAAATATGATGAAGATTCTTATTGTAAATTAGATCGAATTGAGAGAGTAATTAAAGAAAAAATAGAAGAATATTTGAATAAGAATTCTTTGGAAAACTCTTTGCTACTTGTAGAGCAGAAATATCATTATTTATCAGAAATGATCACTTCAAAAGTTATTGAAATTCATTCCTTGATCCATCAGGGAACAAGTCAAAATAGAGCGGCTTATGAAAATACAATTGAAAGTGATTTAATTTTAGAAATTTTAATTACAGACTTTAATTTAGTACAGGATCTTCCATATGAGATGAGAAGATTGCGAAATCTTTTTGCTGATACTTTGGAAAATTATGTATGTGAGAGTAATGAATATTTTACAATACAACAAATAGGCTTATTTAATGAGGTTTTTAAGCATATTTATAAAATGGATGATGCCGAGTTAGAATATATAAAACAATCTATCCGCCTATCATCTTCTGATCAAATAAGGAATGATGATGTAAGTACTTATGCTGAAATCATTACCGATATCTCAGCTAATATTGTATTAGTTGACCTTCCTCATTATTCTAAAGATTCAAAAAAATACTTACCTACAGCCTTGAAGTTGCAAGATAGACGTGCTGAATCATTTAAAACTAAATTGATAGAACAACTTCGTAGTAATAATTTATTAGTAAAAATTTTATATGAGTATAATATTTTAATATCAGGTAGTGAGGTTCACAAAAATATTGAAATTAATGCTTATAATGACAGTGTGACACGAATCACTATCGATGAAAATAAAGCGGAAAATCATATATTGAAAGAGCTTCCTGTAAAAGTAATTTGTACACCTACAGCACAGGGCGAGTTGAATAATGCTTAAAAAAATTATGCACGAAGCTGTGATTGATTCAGGATTTATTTTGGAAAAATCGTTAGATAATACAGATTTTTTCATTAAAGAAAATGGTGAAGCTCAAAGGTACTTGATTGTACATGTCTTAGATCAATTATTATCTGTTGAAAGTATTCATGATCTCATTAATGAATCTCTTCCTGAAACATTGCAAAAACATCCTGCTTTTAAAAAAAATTGTGATTTAATTCTTATTTATAAAGTTGATTTTTTGAATGATTTTAATGGAATTGAAGAACAGATTTTAGAAATAGAGGAAAATCCGTATTATTTTAAAAAATATTTTTTCTATTATTCAGATGCTGAAGAAAAATTACTTCTTGGAAAGAATTATGGGGATTTTAAAAGTCAAATTAAGAAAATGGATGAGTTTGATGAGTACAAAAAAGACCCTCTAAAGCCTTCATTTCATAGCTTAGTTACAAGAGTGTTTATTAAATTTCCATTCTTAGAAATTCCGAAATTTAGTAAATCATTTCAAAATTTGTTTGATAGTGTAAGTGAAAAAGTAAATGTTGAAAATTTAGTCAAAACCTATGATTTTATTGGAAAATTTGAAGCAGATAATATTGATGAGGTTATAGCGGAGTTATTAAATGAAGAATTGGAAAATATCAAAGCTTCAGATTCAAGCATTTAAAGCATTTACAAATATAGAATTTGATTTCAAAAAGTCTTCATTGATTACTTTAGAAGGTCCAAATGGGTATGGAAAAACATCTACCTTTGATGCTATTGAATTGCTATTTACGGGGAAAATATCAAGAATATCTGATCTTTATAAGCTTGTGATGGTTGAGACAAAAAGGAAGTTTAAAGATAATTTATATTGGAATAAAAAAAATGGTGAGGTTGATTTAAAAATTAAAGTAGAGTTGATGAATGATCTTGATGATGAAAAACTTTTTTTTGTTAGAATGGGATTTGTTAATGATTTAAGAGTTGAAGTTAATAATAAAGCTAATAATTTTGATGTTTTTAGTTTATATAAATTGGATGATTTTAACTCTGAACCCAATGATAATAAGTTGGAAAATAATTTTTTTGAACAATTTTTTGGTGAAAGTTTTTGCTCTAACTATCCAATGTTAAATTATTTACACCAAGGTCAAAGTCAATTTATTTTTTCCAAAAAAATAACTGATCGTAAGAAAGCTCTAGAAGAACTAATAAAAACAACTGAAATAAAGAAGCGTATTGATATTTGTAATAAAATTGAAATTAGACTGACAAAACAGGAAAAATTACAAAAGGTAGAAATTGATGAGATAGGTGCTAAGTTAGAAAATATCTTGGGAAAAAATATTTCCGAAAGTGAATATGATGTTATATATAAAAAAATCTCCACACAAAGAACATCTCCTAAATGGGATGATGAAGAAATTTTTTTACAAGAGGCTGATGCAAACTATAATAAATTTATAAAAGAAATTGATTTATTAATAGAGTGTTGTAAAAGAAAAGAAGACATCCGCACAAGAAATGAAAATTCAGCTATTGAAAAGTTTATTGTCGATAATGATAGTTTATTGTTGTTACTTGTATCTATAGGGAAATATATAAGTAAGTTTGATACTCTCCAGTTGATGAATAAAAAACTCTTAGATATTGAACAAATTCTATTAATATTGGATAGAGATTTGAATACTATTTCTCAAGAGGAAATTGCAAAGTTAAGTTCTTTAGGAGTGAATCTTTCTGATAAACTTAAAGAAACTATTATTGAAAAAGATAAAAAATTAGTATTACTTTCAGAAAGAAAGGTGAAGTTGTTAGAACTCAATAAAATGCGAGAGGATTTATTTGAAAAACATAAACAAAGTTTTGGTGAAGATAGTACTATATGTGCTCTATGTGGGGTGGATTGGAAAAGTGTAGAAAAACTTATTGAAAATATAAGGTTGATTTCAGATGTGTATGTAAATGAAATTGGAAGTTCAACAGAAGATCTAAGTAAGATTTATCTGATGATTTTTTCTGAACTAACTTTGATTAAAGAATTATATATAAAAGAAAAAGATGTTTTATTAAAAGATTTTAATGTTGATTTATTCTCCCAATTAAATATAAACCAAAACTTTTTTGAAACCTTGAATAGTTTGAGTGCTCGTCTTGAGAAAATGGCTATAAGTTATTCTTCTGAATATACAAATGATGATATTGAATTGAAAATTAGGAAAGATAAAATTATTTCTAATATAAGAGGTTTAAAAAAAATAGAAGGTGATGTTCTACCTGTAGGATGGGAAGAGGCTATTAGTGTAACTTTTCAGAAGAATAAAGATTTTTATGATTTACTAGAAGATGATTTAAATCATAAGAAAAACTATGTAAATAAAAAATTTAAGGAATTTAAGGATGTTGAGCTTCAAAATACGAAAAAAATGTTAAAGGAAAAGAGTGATTTATATAATGCAAACTTAAATGCAAAAGCTAAAATAATTAGATTGAAAAAAATACTAACTGAAACTGAACGTGATTACTCTTCAAGAATTATCGCTAATATTGAATTAATATTTCATATCTATAGTGGACGCTTAATACAAAATTATCAACGTGGTCTAGGACTGTTCATAGACTATGCAGAAGGGCAGCAGATTCGCTTCTGTACTGCGGAAAGTTCTGACCATGATGCGACACTAGCAATGAGTTCTGGTCAATTGGCTGCATTGAGTCTAGCTTTTTTCTTATCATTAAATAGAGTTTATTCCGAGAACTCTTTAGTTTTAATTGATGATCCTGTGCAATCCTTAGATGAAATCAATATTGCATCTTTAACTGACTTATTACGTTGTGAGTTAAAAGATAGACAGTTAATCATTTCCTCACACGAAGATGATATTTCCAGATATATGAGATATCGCTTTGAACGGGCTGGTTTATCTCAGGTATCGATTCATATGCAGAGCCATAATACAGATAATGTAATTCAATGAAACTAAAACACTATATTGAATAGTGTGTCAGAAGTTGTCGTACTCTTAATTGCTATGGATTAAAAGTTTAGGGTCCAGTTGGTTGTAAATGGTAAGCTATGCCAATTGCTGAATTTGTAATTTTGGGATTATGTAATGCCTACGTTAAATTGGATAGGAAAAGAAGCTGTTGAAAAGCATCATAAAGAAGTTCCTTATCGATTATTGGAACCTGTAGTCGAACTTTCATGTGGGGATGAACAGAGTGGTAATCTGTTGGTGCAAGGTGACAATCTCCATGCGTTAAAGGCACTACTTCCACGTTATGCTGGAAAGGTAAAGTGTATTTATATCGATCCTCCATACAATACTGGTAATGAAAAATGGGCATATAATGATAATGTAAATAGTCCAGAAATTCGTAAATGGTTAGGTGAGGCAGTAGGTAAAGAGGGTGAAACATTAGATAGACATGATCGCTGGTTATGTATGATGTACCCTCGACTATTATTATTAAGAAAATTATTGTCTGATGATGGGATTATTTTTATCTCGATTGGTGATGATGAATTAGGTCACTTAATTTTAATGATGGATGAGATATTTGGTAAAAATAATCAAATAGCAAATTTTGTGTGGAAAAGTAGAGCAAAACCTTCCAATACTGGCGAAGCAAAATTAAAGCCTCAAAATGATGCCGAATACATTGTAGCTTACCGTAAAAAGAATAAACCTAAATTTAATTTAATAAATTCAGGAGTAGCTCGTAGCTATCCGCATACTGATATAGATGGAAATTATCGATTACAAACAATTTTGAAATCCAATCGGGGGGAAAATAAGCGTGAAACGATGCAGTTTTCTTTAGCTGGATATACCCCGCCTCCCACAAAACGATGGCAAGCAGGTTTTGATACAGTGAGTGAATTGTATAACAGGAATCGTATAACATTTCAGACTGGTGAGCCTATGTTGAAGTATTACGAACATGAAGAAGCTGAAGAATTTAAGCCTTTTTACTGCTTCGTAGGAACTTCAAATAGTGGAACAGCTGAAAGTGGAAAAAAAGTTCTAAACAATATATTGGGATTAGAGCACGGATTTGATACGGTTAAACCTACTAGCATAATTGAATATCTTTTAGAAAGAGTTTTAGGTAAGGAAGATATCGTTTTAGATAGCTTCGCAGGATCAGGTACAACAGCTCATGCTGTACTCAACTTGAATAAAAAAGATCAAGGTAATCGCAAATTTATTTTAATTGAAATGGATGAGCAGATTGCTAAATCTGTGACTATGGCTAGGATTAAGAAGGTGATCAATGGTTACCAGTACAAAGGTAAATCGAAAGATATTCTGTTTTCTCAGATGTTAAATTTTAAGTCATTATTGAAAGCAAATGAAATTTTAGAGAATGTTGAGAGCATTAAAGAATTAAATAAAGAAAATTACAGTTCAATCAAAGTAGAGATGAATGAAAATTATTTGGAAGTTATTGGCGAAACAACCATAGTAAACCATACAGAGGGTATTGATGGTAATTTGAGCCTGTAAATTATTTTGTGTAAGTTCCATTTTTTATAAATGATCTTTTAATC
>DALZNT010000125.1:0-9213 GCA_032005505.1 Clostridium sp.
TTTACTCTCCAGTTCTTCATAAGCAGATATAACGGAATTTCTGCTTATATTTAAAAGCTTGCTGGCTTCTCTGGTAGAAGGTAGTTTGCTATCCTTTTTAAGCTCACCACGATTCACACCGTCTTCAATATGTCTTTTAATTTGCATATAAATAGGTTCATCTTTATTTATTGTAAGAGTTGAAAATATCAAAACTGTTCTCCTTTGCTTTTTAATGAAAATGAAATGCTATGGATGGAACTCTAAAGGAGTTTCTGAATTCATTTTTTATTATTCATTATTATTAAGTGAGTACTCAATAATTTTATCTAGCAATTTATCATATTCAATTCCAGCTGCTTTAGCACTTTTAGGGAAAAGTGAATTTGCAGTCATTCCAGGTAGAGTGTTTAATTCTAACACGTAGGGCTTACCATTACTAACTATTATATCAATTCTTGCATAGGCTTTACAATCAAAGATTTTGTAACACTTTTCTGCGATAGCCTTCATTTCTTTATTTAAGATTTCAGGAATATATGCCACTTCTTCAATAGTAGTTTTATCTGTATACTTTGATTTGTAATCAAAAAATAAACTATTACAAGTGATTGATAGAATAGGAAGTGCTATGCCATTTAAAACTGGCACAGTATATTCGGTGCCACTTATATATTCTTCAATGAGTGCTTCATTGCTTAAGAAAAAGGTTTCTTTAATAGCTTTACGAAGTTCCTCGTTACTATATACTAGAGAAATTCCAATACTAGAGCCCCCATTATTGGGTTTAATTATCATAGGGTATTTAAGGTTTTCTATAATATCTAAATTTACACCGTCATATCTACTTAAGCAAATATCTTTAGCAACATTTATACCTTCAGCTCTTAAAATTCTCTTTGTTTGTTTCTTATTCATGCATAGACCACTAGTAAGGGGATTGCTTCCAGAATAGGGAATGCTTAATGTCTCTAAAATTCCTTGAACAGAGCCGTCTTCTCCAAATTCTCCATGAAGGGCAATAAATACAAAATCTATATTCTTAACTTTTTCAAAAATATCTTTCTTAGAATTTATTATTAAAGGTATAACCTCATATTTGCTTTTATTTAGGTTTTTAATTATTTCTTCTCCAGATAAAAGGGATATATCTTGTTCTGAAGAGATACCACCCATCAATACTCCAACTTTCATAAATTTTACCTCCACAATCTACTTAATATAATTTTATTCTGAAAATATAAAAATGAAAGTACCAGTAAGGTATAAGTTTTGGTATATAGTGGTCATTAATTTTAACTTAAATATTATAAAAATATTAATATAAATTGTCCAAATACTAATACTATAAGTGAGAATCTAAATCTTTAATTTTTGATTTAGATATTAGAAGTTAAGTGAAAAACTAAATCTTTACCCTAAAGGGTACGCGTGATTTAGGCTTTTGAACTTACTCAGTCGAGTACTCATTGGAATGAATATGAGAAGAAGTTTCCTTAATTACAATTTAAGCAAAGGAGGGCATATATGTTTTATAAAAAAGATTTTATAGATATTATAAAGGAAACTAAAAGTACTTTGCAGGGATTAAATACGGCAGAGGCTAAAAAAAGGCTTGAGGAACAGGGGTTTAATGAACTGAAGGAAGGTAGTAAGGTACCTCTTTGGAAGATGTTTTTAGAAAGCTTTAAAGATCCATTAGTTATAATTTTGCTCATTGCGGCTATAGTACAAGTGTTTTTAGGTGAATGGGTAGAATCAATAATTATATTTCTAGTTGTAATTCTAAACTCAGTATTGGGAGTGACTCAAACAAGGAAAGCAGAGAGCTCCTTGGATAGTCTTAAGAAACTATCATCGCCAAATGCTAAAGTCTTACGTGATGGAAATAAGTTAAACCTTCCAGTAAGAGAGTTAGTTGTAGGGGATGTAGTATTTTTAGAAGCTGGGGATTACATACCTGCAGATGGTAGGCTTATAGAAGCTCAAAGCTTGAAGGTTGTTGAAGGTATGATTACAGGAGAAGCAGAGGCTGTCCTAAAGCATACTGAGATAATAGGTGAGGAAGTTGGAATTGGAGATCAACGTAATATGGTTTTCAGTGGAACAACTGTAGTCTATGGAAGAGGTAAGCTGATTATAACTCAAACTGGGATGAATACAGAGGTAGGTAAGGTTGCAACCCTTCTTGAAACAGCAGGAAGTAAATCCACTCCACTTCAAGAAAAACTTGATGACTTTGGTAAAAAGCTTGGAATTATAATAATGATTTTAGCTGCTGCAATTTTTGCAATACAAGTTGTTAGAGGATATATATCAGGAAATGATTTGAAAACTTTAGTCTTTGATTCCTTTATGTTTGCAATAGCCGTAGCTGTAGCTGCCATACCAGAGGCTCTCTCTTCAATCGTAACTATAGTATTGGCAGTAGGTACAAAGGAGATGGCAACAAAGCAGGCTATTATTAGAAAGCTGTCAGCAGTAGAAACCTTGGGTTCTGCTAGTGTAATATGTACTGATAAAACAGGAACATTAACTCAGAACAAGATGACCGTAGTAGACTTCTTTATGTATGGAATTGATAGAGACGATGATCCTTCAAGGCAAGTAAAAGCCATGAACTTAGGAACTACCTTGTGTAATGACTCAGAAATAACGGAGGAAGGTAAGGAACTTGGAGACCCTACTGAGGTGGCATTGCTTCATTATGCTACAAAAAGAGGAATAGATTATAAAGAAATTCGTGAGAAGTATGATAGACTTAGTGAAATTCCATTTGATTCAGATAGAAAGCTAATGTCCACAGTAAACTCTATCAGTGGAAACTCAATTATGTTTACCAAGGGAGCTCCTGATGTAGTATTTAGCAGATCTACTACAGTTCTAGATGATGGTGAGTTAGTTCCTATGACAGACCAAATTCTTGAAAGTTATAGGAAGAAAAATGAGGGATTTTCAGATAAAGCCCTTAGAGTTTTAGCTTTTGCAATAAAGGATGTCCCAGATATAAACTTTGTACCTTGTCTTGAGGACGAAGTGGATATGACACTAGTTGGACTTACTGCAATGATAGATCCACCAAGAGAGCAAGTATATCATGCGGTTAAAGAAGCTATTCGTGCGGGAATTAAAACTGTAATGATTACAGGGGACCACAAGACTACAGCAGCGGCTATAGCTAAGGATATAGGAATTATGGCAGAAGGAGATTTAGCACTAACCGGTCAAGAGTTAGACGCACTAAGTGATGAAGAATTAAAGGAAAAGCTAGAGCGTATAACAGTTTATGCTAGAGTATCTCCAGAAAATAAGATAAGGATAGTTAAGGCTTGGCAGGAAAAAGGTAATATTGCTGCTATGACAGGTGATGGAGTTAATGATGCACCAGCATTAAAACAAGCTAATATAGGGATAGGTATGGGAAGTGGAACTGATGTAGCAAAGGATGCATCTTCAATGATTTTAACTGATGATAACTTTGCAACCATAGTTTCAGCAATAGAGGTTGGAAGAACTGTATATAGTAATATAAAGAAGGCAATTGCTTATTTATTTGCAGGTAACCTTGGAGCTATAATAGCAATTCTATTTGCTGTATTCGTAAATTGGGCAAATCCGTTTACTGCTCTGCAACTTTTATTTATTAACTTAATTAATGATTCTTTGCCAGCTATAGCACTAGGGCTTGAACCAGCTGAAGGTAATATCATGGATGATCCACCTAGAAATATAAACGAAGGTATTCTAGCAGGAGGAACTTGGCAGGCTGTATTAATTAGAGGAATTATCATAGGTGTCGTGGTAATTATATCACAGTATATTGGTAATAAAACTTCACCGGTATTAGGTGCAGCTATGGCATTCTCAACTGTTACTTTAGCTAGAATATTTCAAACACTACCAGCAAGATCAAATCGTGTTAATGTCTTTAAGCTTGGATTCTTTAAAAATAGATATGTGATTTTAGCTATAATTATCTGTTTAGCTCTATATGGTATGGTTCTTATACCTGGAGTAAGAGGAATATTTAATATTCCAAATGAATTTATGGTGACTCAATTATTGATTTGTCTTGGATTAGCCCTTGTTTCCACTGTGGTTATGGAAATTATCAAGTTATTTAAAAGGGTTTAAAATTTAAAAGTAGAAGTGTTAAGAATTAATAAAATTATAAGTAAAGAATAAATGGAAAGTACCTAGATGACTCTAGGTACTTTTTTCTGTGAAACGGGAAATCATCATGGTACAAACTGTGTTGCCAGCAGAATTTAGAAGGGTGGCAGGAGCATCTATGATAGTTGCTATAACAATCATTATGGCAAGGGCTTCAGCTGGAAAGCCGAAGATGCTTAAGATTAGCATTTCACCAATGGCTCCTCCTCCAGGAATTGCACCAACGAGGGCTCCAATTAATAGTCCACAGCCAAGGATGATAAGAAGGGAACTAGGTTTTGTCATATCTTTTCCGAAGAGGGCAAAGAGAAACATGATTTTATAGATACCACCTATAACTGAACCATCTTTGTGAATGTTAGTACCTATAGGCATTATAAGATTTGAAAGAGTAGCAGATACTCCCATAGCTTTGGTAGCCTCAATATTTACAGGAATACAAGCAGCACTTGAGCAGGTAGCTAAAGCAGTAACAGTAGGAGCTGCAGCATTTTTCCAAAAGAGTCCTATGCCAGATTTTCTATCTCCAATATAGGCATAAAGACTAAAGAAAACTAGGAAATAAACAATTGAAACTATCAAATATAGTACAAAAACTTTTAAATATCCGCTGAGAATTTGTATGCCTAATTGACCAACTACATTTGCAAAGTAAGCACCAAGACCTATTGGAGCATAAAGCATAATTATATTCATAATCTTCATTGAAACAGCAGAACCACTATTTAAAAAAGCTTTAAAGGCTTTTCCATCTTCTTTGGCTCCCATAGTTCCAAGACCTACTAGCATGGAGAAAATAATAAGGGCAAGTAAATTACTTCGAGATAAAAGTGAGGAAAAATCGCCAACGGTAAGGCTGTTTGCTAGGCTTTGTAAAATTCCTATAGAAGCAGTTTCTTCTGTAGCTACCTCCATTAGGCCGCTGAATAAATCTGGTGATAGCCCTGCAGCTGGATTAAAGATACGAAAGCTAAGAACGCCTAAGATTCCTGCAATAATTACCGTAGCTGAAAATACAATTATTGAAGTAGCCAGAATTTTACCTAGCTTTCTTGAACTAGTCATATTGGCAATGGCTGAAGAAATACTGAAAAATACTATAGGAATTAATAAAGTGAAAATTAAATTTATAAATATATCGCCAAAGGGAGCTAAAAGGCTAGCACGCTCACCCATGATTAAGCCAATACAGCCACCAATAAAGGTTGCTAAAAGTAGAATTATAGAAGCACTGTAGTTTTTAATAAATTTCATGGTTTTCCTCCTTTTACTTTTATATTAATGTTTTTTCATCTTAAATTTTAAATCATTTGATATAACAGAAATTAATCCTTTCCAGTGATGACATCACAACTTGTAATTAAGTATCTTTAATTTTAGTATATGCAACATATTTGCAAGATGAAGTGCATATACTGCTTGAAATGAGGTGAAAAGTGCTTTTAGGTCTTTATTAACTTTATATATATTATGGTGTGGAAGGGTGTTAAGTGTATTAATGGAGGCAGTTATTATGGGAGATTATGAATGGGATGAAAATATAAATATAAGAAATAGATCAGGATATTTAACAGAGGATTTTCACTTTTTTCATCTTAAAGATAGAGTAAGTAAAGAATTTGAGTTTCATTACCATGATTTTGATAAGATTATTATATTTATATCTGGAAAGGTTACCTATTTTATAGAGGGAAAGGCTTATTTTCTTAAACCTTGGGATATGCTTTTAGTAAATAATAATGAAATTCACAAACCTATTATTGATAGTTCAGAGGTATATGAAAGGATAATTATTTGGACTAATCTAGAGTTTATAGAAAGACATAATTATGAGGGGTGTGATCTTAGAAGCTGTTTTAACTTGGTTAATGAAAAAAGGGTGAATTTAATTAGGCTTGATGAAGAAGCTCAAAATCATTTAAAGACTATAATTAGATTTTTAGAAGATGCTATATATTCTAAGGAATTTGGAAGCAAGCTCTTAAGTAATGCTCTTTTTATAGAGCTGCTTATTTATATAAATCGAATATATCTTGGGAATCTATACATTAAAGATGGCAGGGCCTTAAAATATGATAAACAAATTGAGGAAATCTTAAAATTTATTAACAGCAATTTAAGTGAAGATTTATCAATAGATACCATTGCCGAAAAGTTTTATTTGAGCAGATACTATCTTATGCATAAGTTCAAAAAGGAGACAGGCTATACGATTCATAATTATATATTGCAAAAGAGGCTTATTTTAGTCATTGAAAAGCTGGAAAATGAAAAAGAAATTACTAAGGTTTCTCTTGAATGTGGATTTAATGATTACTCAGCTTTTTTAAGAGCTTTTAAGAAAATGTTTAATAAGTCACCAAGGGAGTATATAAGTAACAAGGAAAAGTTAAATGGATATAAATTATAAAAAAATAAAATAATGGAAATAAATGCAATGGTGTAATATAATTAAATATATATTTACATGGGTGGCGTTTTATCCTGTAAGAATAGGGTTATAAAATAGAAGGGTGGGATTAGTTGTGTCAGAAATGGTTAACTTAGATAATAAGATTCAGTTAGAAGTTGGAAGTAAGGTATTCAATTGGAGATACGGATCTATGACAGTAAGAAGTATAGATGGGGAGTGTATTTTATTATATGTTGATGATTATGAGGGCATAAATAATGAAGGTGTACTTTTAGAGCCTTGGAGAAATAATCTTAAAGAATCAACAAAAAGGTATGCTAAGAGTTCTATAGATAAATGGTTATTTAAGGTACCAGAAAGAGTTGGAAGTACAAAGCCGGCATATGGGGATCGAAGTATCATGGGAGATGTAGCTTTTCTGAAAAAACTTCATAAATCATTTGATAAGGATTTAGTTATGGAGTGTAAAAATAACTTTTCTGCATATATGGCAAAGATTAAAGCCGCTGAGAGTTTAGAAGAAGTAAAATCAGAGGAAGCTCTATTAGATAAAAGTATAAATGTAAAAGAGATTGAGGAGCTATCAGGCTATATGGAAAAAGTAGACGCAAAAAGACTTGAAAAAGTAGAGGAATTAGCTTATATCTCAAATAAATTGGTGAATAGTGAGATTCAAATAAAATCTTTAGAAGGAAAAATAAGTAGATATAAAAAGAAAATTAGTGATAAGGAAAGAAGAATCATTGCTAAAGAATCAGAGCTGGATAAGTTAGAATTAGAACAAAATTCAAATACTTATAGTAAGAATCAAGTCACTATTATTGATATTGAATCTGAAATTAGAAGGCTAGAGGATGGAATTGATGACTTAAAGAATGAAATAAATGAAGATGGTAAGAGTATGGAGAAAATAGTCAAGGAACAAGTTAAACTTGAAAACAAAAGAAGTCAACTAGATAAAGAAGTAAATCTATTAAAGACAGAAGCAGAAGGGATAGAAAGAGAAATTCAAATTTTATCATAATCATAAAAAAATTTATTAAACATTATTTTTAAAAAATTTGTTATAATGCTATAATAGAAGAACAACCTATGAGGAGGTATTTTAATGAAATACAATGAAACACAAATTAAAGAGGATATACTATCATATCTATATGAAAATAGAGATGCATCACCACAAAGTGTAACAAAAATAAGGGTAGCACTTGGATTTAAGGATAGTAAAGGTGATATCAGAACTACAAAGGAGTGTCTTGATGCTCTATTAAAGAAGTCTTTAATAAAAAAGCAAGTAGATAGAGGAAATTATAAGATAGATGATAAAGGTATAGCTTATATGGAAAAGGCTGAAAATACAGAGAACGAAGATAATACTGATACGGAAAATCAATAGGAATGATCTAAGGAGGTAAAGCCATGAATAAAGTATGTGTAGTAGGAAGTATTAATATGGATATGACCATTGTACTTGAAAATACTCCTAAGCCTGGTGAAACAGTCTTAGGAAAAAGTTTAACTTTATCTCCTGGAGGTAAGGGAGCTAATCAAGCAGTTGCAGCAAAAAGAAGTGGATCTATGGTTTATATGATTGGTAAGGTCGGAAGAGATAGCTATGGTAAGGAGTTATCTAGCAAGCTTGCAAAAGAAAACATAAATATTGAAGGCGTCTACGAGGATTCTAACGAAGCTACTGGTACTGCTATTATTACCGTAAACAGAGAAGGTCAAAATTCAATTATAGTAGTAGCTGGATCCAATATGGCCATAGGAACTGAACAGATTAGAGATTGCAGAAATACCATAAGAAAATGTGATGTGGTGGTAGCTCAATTTGAAATTCCTATAGATATTATTGCTCATAGTTTTAAATATGCAAAGGAAGAGGGTAAGATAACTATCTTAAACCCTGCTCCTGCAAGAAAAATTCCTGAAAGTATTTTAAAGAATACTGACATTATAATTCCTAATGAAACTGAAATAGAAGCTATAACTGGAATTAAGGTTGAAACTTTAGCAGATGGTAGAAGAGCCGCTAAGCATTTTTTTGAAGTTGGCGTGAAATTTTTAATAGTGACCCTAGGTTCAAGGGGAGTAATGATATTTTCTAAGGAAGATGAAGAATTCATTCCAGCTTATAAGGTGAAGGTAAAGGACACCACTGCTGCAGGGGATTCCTTTATAGGTGGATTTAGTAGTCAGTTTATGGATAATACTTTAACCTTTGAAGAAGTTAAGGATGCTACAATTTTTGGAAATAAGGTAGCTTCAATTGCAGTTCAAAAAGCAGGAGCACAAAATTCAATTCCTTTTTTTAAGGAAGTTAACAAAGTGTATGGAGAATCTAATTAATTCAAGAGATTAAGTAATTAAATAATTATAGTAAAAAGAACCAATAGCTTGTCTAGCAATTGGTTCTTTTTAAAGATTCTTCTTTAAGTTGTTTTCTAAAGACAATCTCATCAAGAGAAAAGCCTAATAGAAGGCATACTACCATTTTACTAGGGGTATCACCTTTGAAGTATCCAAGTATTATGCCTAAGATGAGGCCTGCAGCCATGTAGATAAAACTCCTGCCTTTAATTTGAATTTTGGGGTTAACTTCAGTATTGTCCATAAATATCAGTCCTTTCAATATTTTTATGGTT
>DALZNT010000126.1:0-9202 GCA_032005505.1 Clostridium sp.
AAGTTTGAATAAATAATTGAAATAGGTTGATTATGTAAATATAACTTGTACATAATAACCTATTTTTATGGAATGATTTAAAGCAGCAGATAGTATACATATTTTATATTAATGTATCGATAATCATGTTATAATTTTATTGTATATGATTAAAATAGATATTTTAAAACTAATGATTAAAATTTGTAAAACTATTTAGTTTTAGAGGGGAGTATGGAATGTGGGAAAAGTTTAGAATTGATAAAAAGATGGGGATAGATAGAAAATATATAAATATAGGTATAGTAGTAGTGGCAGTTGGAATCCTTCTTTTTGCATCATATGAAATTATAAGTAGAAGTGGAATTTATTTAACTGTAGCAAAGGAATTAGTTTTAGGATTATTAAATGTAATTACACCTATAATAGTAGCAGCAGTAGTAGCCTATCTACTATTTCCGCCAGTATGCTATATAGAGAGACTTCTAAAATCAGTAATGCAAAATAGAGGAGATGAAAAATATAGATGGGCATATAGAATTGCAAGTATAACTATTGTATTTTTATTTATAATTCTTTCTATAGTACTTATATTTAACTATATAATTCCGCCCCTACTTGATAATGCAAGGTCGCTTATAGATAATATCCCTCAATATGAAAAAGTAGTTAGAGGTGGTTTATCGGATTTAAATTCTTACTTTGAAAGTCTAAATATAGACTTTCAGAAGGTTAGCAGTTATGTTGATAGAATTACAGCTATACTTGCTAGTTTTGGGGAAAGAATAGTATATGTAATTACTAATAGCATTTATAGTTTAGGTTCATTTTTAGTAGACTTTGTTTTAACTATGATATTTAGTTTTTACTTTTTAAAGGATAAAGAAATGCTTTTTAGAACTATAAACAGATTTGGGAAAGCTTTTGTCCCAAATAAAATTGGAAAGGTAATAAAACAATTTATATGGGATTTAGATGAGGTTGTAGGATGCTTTGTAAGAGGAGTATTATTAGATGCCCTTATAGTAGGAATCGTTTCTTCCGTATTAATGCTTATAATTAAGCATCCATTTGCAATCTTAGTTGGGATTATAGCTGGAATATGCAATGTACTACCATATATAGGCCCAGCCATAGGGGCAGCAACGGCCTTTATACTTGGGATGTTTTCAAGTATAACAGTTGGAATTTGGGGTGGATTATTACTGTTACTTTATCAACAGGTTGATGGAAATATAATTCAGCCTAAAATCGTAGGTGGAAGCGTAGGGGTACCACCAGTATGGGTTCTGATTGCTATAACAATTGGTGGAGGTTATTTTGGCATCATTGGAATACTATTAGCCGTACCAGCAGCAGCTATGATAAATTTATACATTAGTAGGAATTATAATCGTAGAGGAATTATAATCGTAGAGGAATTAAAGAATAATATAAATGGATAAGGATACACATTTAATAATTAAATTAATTAAAAGGAGAAGGGTATGGAAAGTATATCAGCTGCAGATTTAAAGGATAAATTAGATAATAATGAAAGTTTAGTGATTTTAGATATTAGAGAAAAAGAAGATTACGATAAGGGACATATAAAAAACTCCATAGTTTTAGCACAAAATGAGGTAGCTCATGATATTGAAGATATAGCTCCGGAAAAGGATACACCTATTTGTGTTTACTGCTATAGTGGAAATAGAAGTGCAAGGGTAGGAATGATTTTAGAATATCTAGGATATAGTAACGTATATAATCTAGGTGGAGTTGATAAATGGACCTATAAATTAATAAAAGAGAAAATAAATAATTAATAAAAGTGTAGGAATTAAAGTTTAGTCTTTAGTTCCTACACTTTTTTATGGAGTTATAAATATATCTAAGATTATTTGACTGAAATTCAATGCTTTTTCTTCAATATTATTAACTAAAAATATAGTTTTAGGATCATTGGCAATGGCACGAATGGAGAAGTAAGGTGGAAGTCTAAAGCCCTTATTGATATTTAAAGCACCAATTAACTGTTTGGCTACAGAGTCGCTGCCTGAATTCCCTGAAACTATAACTGCAAAGATATACTTTTTATAAAAGCTACTGCGTCTATAAAGTGCTGTAAGTCTATTTATTGCAGCAGTAAGATTAGCAGCGATGGCATCGTTATAATTAGGGCATAGCCAAACAATGGCATCGCTATTCTCTATAGCAGGAAAAACGGCATCCGTAATGGTTCCACCATAGAAGCATCCTTTTTTCTTTCCGTAATGAAGACAAAGTTTATATGGACATCCTAAACAGTCTAAAATTTTACCATGTTCAAGTTGAACCTCTTCTATAGGAATATTATCAAGATGCTTAGATACCATATGCCATAGGTCTAAAGTATTAGAGGTCTTATGGGGGCTAGAATAAAGGACCATTAGCCTTCCATTAGAAACCTTAAGAGGTTTATCTACCATAAGCCTTTTAACTAAACCATGACAAAGGCTATAACATATATTTTCAAGGGGCATATCCATAGTTTTTTGCCAGGTTGCAAAATTTTTAAGAGAAGCAGTGGCTTCTATTAATGGATGGCCTATGAAGGCACAACCCATATTATTTGTCACATATATTATATCCTGAGCTATTCGCTTGGTGCCATGGTCATCGATGCTATAAATCATTAAAGCACCAGTAGAGCCTTTTAAGGAGTCTTTTCCTCGCTCTAGAAGCTTAGCTAATAACTGCATCATTGGAATATCATAACCTACATCTTCAACCTGAGCTACAAAGAGGAGCTTTTTAAAGGTTAAATCAGGTAGGTTGTTTAGGTCATCAACTATTTGATGAGGGATATTTTTAGTACTTAATGTAACCATGTTTTTTAGAGTTGAAGATATATTTTTATTAGGTAATATAATATACAAATCATTCATGATAATCCCTCCTAAATTTAATAGATACAAAATAGGATTAAGAGTCTATTTAAATTTTATTATAGAGTTCATCTAAAAGCGAATAGGTTTCTTCAAGTTTTTCCATAAGGGTATTTGAAATAGATATAATTTCATTTTCTGTACATCCATTGACAAATCTATTTTTACACCCCATAAAAGTACCACCTAAGAAATTAGAAGAATAATGATAATTTTCTTTGAGAGTATCTAAAATACTAAGAGCACCTGAAGAGAGCGCTGGTGCTATATAGGGTTTAAAACCAGCGCTGCGAACTTCTAGATTAGCAGTCTTAGTTTTGTAGGTAAGGAAATTTGAAGCTTCTTCATTGTAATCAATTATACTGTTGGCTATGATGAGACCTTCTCCATGGGGACCAAAGGCACGACCTTCCTTTAGATAATTTTTAGTATCTTCTCTTAAAGAACTGTAGTAAACTGCCCTAGCATTCATAACTCCAAGGCCATAGCCACGTATTTGTTCAGGAGCCAGACCCATAAAATCTAATGCACCGTCCTCATTTCTGTTGCTATCTTCAAAGAGGGATTTGCATAATAAGTCTACAGGATCAGAAACTACTGCAAATATACCTTTAAACTGTGCAGCTCTTGCAAGGTTTCCATAGAGCTTTAATATTTTTCTATTGCCTTCAAATTGAATTAATCGTACATCTTTTTGTTCACTGCCAACAGGAGGGACTCCAACAGATACACAAAATATAAACATATCACAATTAAATAATTCATCTTCTTTTAAAGGTAGTATTTCAAGGCTATTTTCTTTACCGTCACAGGAGAGAATCTGAGAAAGCTCAAATTTTAATCTGTCCATTTTATTAGTATCTACATCGTAGATTCCAAGAGATAAGAGAATATCATTACCTAGCAATCTTAATCCAGTTAATAATGTTGCACCTACATCACCAAGGCCTACTACATTGACTCTCCACTTTTTAGGCCTTGAATAAGTTAAAAGGTCCTCGTGATTGGGGTAATTTGTATTTAGTGAAATTACTCTACCGTCCTCAATTTTATCAATAAGCCAAGATGGTAAGGGATTATCCATATTATTGCTTATAATTGATGAATCAAGAAGGGATAAAGTTTCCTCATTTAAGAAGCACATTTCTTTAGAGGATACTATAAAGGATCTTCTTGAAACTTTAGGGTCCATTGGATTAAAGATAAATATTTTATCTTTATGGAGTTTAGCGAAATCTTCAGTTACCTCCTTATAATCTTTCTTATATATAGTTGTTTTACTTAGTATAAGATTGTTTCTAAATGTATAGTATTTCATTTAAAGATTCCTTTCTCATAGAATGTTTTCTAGTCTAGTTAACAGCTCTAAGTCTTTTTCCACCAAGGTAGATGGAGTTGAAGATAAATCATATTCAATACCCTTTCCAATGTCAGGACTTCTAGGAATTGTGATAACTTCACCGAGAGAAGATAGTGTTAAATTTCTTCCATAAATATTATGATATTCATTTTCTAATACCTTTAATATTTCTATGGAATTTTCAAGGCAGACTTTTGAAAGCATATAAATCCTTTCGTGAGTAGCTCCTTTAATAAATTCAGGATAAGTATAAGGTAGTATGGCATTGATTGATGGAATCAGATTTCTATTAGGAAAAGAACCTCTCCATATAGCGTCTCCACCTAAGAAGGGATAGAGAGCATTTTCATTAAACCATATTTTAAGTCTAGGCATGAAGTACACACTAGAAACTTGCCTGTTTTGTATATCCATAAGGTCTTTTCCACGACCTGAAAGAATTCCACATAAAATTTTATTCACACTGATGTTAGCTTCTGTAAGCATAGGATCTAAGGCCCTCATTCTATATCCTTTATGGAGAATATTATCTACTAAGAAGATCGGACGATTAAAGGATTTAATCATCTTTATTTGATTTTTTAAAGGCATATAGTATGGTGATTCTCCAATAAAGAAGGATTTTATATCTCCTGCATAATATTTTTCTGTATGAAGAGATTTTGTTACTGTATTAGGCACTACATACCTATCTAAGATATCGCCATAGGGTACACACATGGTATCACCATATTCCTTTGGCTCCTTCATTTCAGTAGAAACTCCATTTTCATGACAAATATTTTTAATCATCTTTTCATGAAGTACCTCACTATTAATGCAGAGAAGTAATTCATTTGGATAAAGGTTAGATAGATTACTTTCAAGAATCTTTCTTCGAGTATTAATTACATTTTTTACTTTAGTGTTAGCTCTAAAAGGTTCTTTTATTATATTTTCAATATCTAAATTTAGAACGCATGGATTAGTCATGTTTACTACGAGTATAGGTAATTCATTATCTTCAGTACTTATGTCTTTAAAGCCCTGGGATATCATTGTTTCAACAATTTGTGAACTACATAGAGATTCATGACTAGGATTAAATACTGCATATTCATAATCTTTAGCTATAACAAAGGCTAATGTCTCCGTAAGGATTATCTGCTCTAAAAATTTACTTTTTTCCTTATAAGCAATATAAATTCCATCAATGAATATCATTCTTCCTACTGATGAATTTCTAAGGGTTCTAGAAATTACTTCACTTTTAACTTCTTTATATAAATTATTTGAACGTACCCAGTGGATAGTTGCTAAAGCCAGAATTTTTTCTGTGGCTAAGTTTTTTACAATGACAATTTTAGGAGATTCCTTTTCTTTTAAATTTGTTAGGCATTGCTGAAGATGAATATTGGATTCAGTATGACTAATTATTTTTTCTATAATCTCATCGGTAACATTCTCAATGAACTCAAAATCTAAGGTGTTAACACTAATGGAGACTTTATCCATAGGTTCTCTTTGATAAAAGCCTTTCTCATAAATATATTTAGATACTAAAGGATCTAAAAGTGTTGATACATCTCTGCTTTTATCTATATGGTTTCTAATTTGACTAGAGCTTATCATTGAATATTTTGGTGGTAATTTTAGCATCATTATATCTTCTGTTATGTAAGCTTTAGCTTCCTGTAGTTTCTTTGAATTACCTCTATCAAAGATTATATGTTTAAAACTATGAATAGAGTGCTTCACAGGTGTTCGTTTATAGCAAGAAGCATTTAAGAGCACATCACTGCCAGCCACAAAATATATCTCTGAACCTAAAAATGATTCCTTGAGATTTTTCAAATCCACAGGGTTTGCAATATTTATTTGAATAGTTTCAGGATAAATATATATATTAAATTCGTCACATATAGATAAGTTAATTAAAGTTTTTCTAAGTAAGTTTGGAAGTGTTTTCTTAGACCAAGAAAATTCATCTACAGCTAAATACACCTCGTATCCTAAATTTCTTATGGCCTTTGCAATATTTTTGTGGCCAAGGGAAAAGGGGTCAAAGGTACCTGGGAAAAAGGCAATTTTACTAGGCTTATCTATGGTGAATTTGCCTTTAAAGAAATTATAATTAGATATAAACCTATATATATGATTAAGAGCAGCAGCATTAGTAAGTAATAGCAATCTATCATTATCATTATTAGATATAAGGGTAATAAGCTTCTTAGCACAAAGCTTAAAAATGTGAAGTTTATTATCTAAAGACAATGTAGAGAAACCAAAGATATCCTTTCCTAGAGCTATGATGGCTGCCTGTTTTACTTTGTTTTTATAGTTTCCAATACCATTTAGGATAATTGATAAGATACGCTTTAGACGGATATCATAGACCTCATTATCCTCAGTAAAGCGATCTTTATAGGTGCCGTAGTTGGCAATTGTGATTCCCATAGCCTTTAAAATAAGAATTTTCAAATCATCATTAGCTGTTTTTATTTTAAACTTTAAATCTTCGATAATTTCATCAAGTTCATTTGGTTCAAGCCATAATATTACCTGGCCAAGGAATGGAGAAATATATTCTGTAAACCGTTGACCTTCTATTTCTAAGCCTCTTAGAAGCTCTATGGCTACTTCATTTCTTTCTGAAGGACTTAAAATAGGCATTATTTTAAGAAGTGATGAACCAGACTTATTTCTAACAGCTTCATATTCACTAACTTTAAGCATATTACATAGATGGATACAGGTATGAAGACCTGTAGATGGGGCTTCAGATAGTGTATAATTTACAAGGATATCTATCTGCTGTTTTTTTACAAACCAGTTTGTAGCCGATTTAAGATTACTAAGGAATATTTCAGGAATCTTTGAATAATCAGCAGAGCAATATTTCTTGAAGAGTTCTTTATGTTCCTTCATATTTAGCATGGTAAATATATTTAAATATAGAAGATTCTCTGATGGGTTTTTACTTCTTGATTTAATTGGACATATAAATTCCATAATATAATCTTTAATACTAGAATTATCATTTAGTTTAGGAATTAAGTCCTTTAAACTTTCTAAGGCAGCTAAACGCAATACAGGATTCCTTTTATTAGTCAAATTTAAAATAAACTCTATAAGAGGATTTATTTCATCGTCAAAGGAAGAAAGAGAAATAAATTTAGCTGTATCCAACAGGTATAACTGAGTTTCAAAATTAAGAGATTCACCGGTATAGTGTCTTAGAATTATGCTTCTATAGGTTTCAAGGCAACCAACTCTACTATTATTAAAAATGGATTGCACCATTGTTTTAGTATTATATCCAATCCAGCTACGGTGAACAGGAATTAGCTTATTGCTCGGATAAAGCATAAGATTTAGATAGTCTTCAAATAGTGTATAACTGTTTATCATAGGACTTTCTACAATAGCGTCCTTAGGTAGCTCTTTTCTATAAATTTCATCGTAGAGGGCAATTAATCTTCCTATGAGGTGAGCAGAATGACGACGAATATCCTCCTCACTGTGAGTTAAGATATCAAATAGAAAATTTATAGTTTGCAGTTTTTGTTTTTGAGTAAAATAAGTACAATACTCATCAAGAACACCTATATATTGGCGAAGATTTTTAAAGTTAGCTTCACTTCTAGCTTGCTCTAATATAGTATTAAGAGAATATTCATCACGAAGTAGATACATTAGGTTTATATTGTGAGAGATAGTCAAGTTTTTCATAGTTCGTATTATTTCATTACCATGAACAAGGGAGTAAATAGGTGATTCTAAGATTATAGATAAATCAGGAGCTTCATCTGGATTAGTTATAATATTTATGCTATGCATATATTTTTCAAAATCATGAAGCTTTGTATATACTTTTTTATAGCGATTTTCTTTCTTTATATCCACATTCTCTAATTTATCAAGAATTACGTTGAAGGAGTCTTCAAGGGAGAAAATAGTCATAATATTTCCTTGAGGTGAGAAATCATTTTTAACACGAAAATCGCAATATATTAAAATTAAAGATTCTAAAGATAAATTTTCAAGCTCTAAATCCCAGGTAGAGTGGTTTATAGCAATATTTCTAATATAGTTGATATTATGGTCTTTAAACCATTGGTCAGTATAGTAATAATGTAAATGAGGAACTCTTTTTAATTCTTCTCCCTTGCAACCATATTTACCAATGTCATGACCTGCAGCCGAACCAGAGATTCTCCCTAAATCAATAGGAATACCTTTAGCTTTTAACTGACGAGCTAAAAACATTGCGAGGTAATGAACTCCACAAATATGGTCTAAGGTATTATAATTAAATATCTCTCCATTAAGCTTCATCATTTCATATACATAGTCTCGACTAAAGGCACGAATGAATTTTACATATTCATCTTTGTACTCTAAATTCTTAATCTCATCTTCGGTTAGAAGGATAATAGGGTATTTGCATTGCCAGTTAAGAGGATTATCTAATGTCTTTTCAACGTCGCAAAGGATTTTAAAGATTCTAAGATAGATTTCACATCCAAGGTTAAATTTGGGGTTTAGTTCCAACGTTATTGCTGTTTTGAAGTTTTTATGAAGGGAGTAATTATATATATACGTAAGCCAGTTTTCTGGACCATCACCCCAAAGTTCCTTAAGCAGCGGGGTACAAAGTTCTAAAGCTTGAGATGATTTAAGAACTCCGGATTCTAACAGTTCTTTTAGAGTGTATAGAAACCAAGGTGAATTTATATGTTTATCGAAGAAGTTTGATGATATATTTTCGTTTTTAATAGAACTAGAATTAGTTAAGTTTCGCAAGATTCTTTTTTTTATTTCTTTAAGTTGTAAAAGTTCCATATAGCCTCCTATTACTAATGACATTAAAGATATTTATGTAATTATTTTATCATTATAAAATAAATTATACTAATGAAAATATTCTAAAAATAGTTAAAGGAATTTATAAATCTAATAGTATTAACTTATT
>DALZNT010000127.1:0-9159 GCA_032005505.1 Clostridium sp.
AGTTACTATTAGATTATTTTCTTTATTCTTCTCTTCCAGCTTGGTGATAAAACTTGATCTATAATGTCTCCCATAACTACTATACCACATAATTTCTCATCTTCATCTACAACAGGTACTGAATACAAATCATATTTTACTGCCATTGCTATAGCCATCTCTATCTCATCACTATCTGACACCTTAAAAATTTGGGTATCCATTATTGATTTTAACTTACTATCAGGATTAGCCATAATTAAATCTCTTAAAGATATAATTCCTAAAAGTCTTTCATATCCATCTACAATATAAATATAGTGTAAAATTTCTTTCTCTGGCTTAAGTTCTCTTAAAATGTTTATAGTTTCATTAGCTGTTATGTCTATGTTAAAGGATATATAGTCAGTATTCATAATATTCCCTACAACTTCATCCTCATATTTCATCAGATCTCTTATTTCATTTTCATCATCATCATCTAAATTTACTAGAACCTTATTAGTAGCTTCCTCATCCATATCATCAAGCATATTTGCAATTTCATCATTAGGCATTAAATCTAAAAGTTCTTTAGCTTTTCCCTCACTAAGATCCCTTAATATCTCTTGGCTTATATCATTCTCTAGCTCTTCAAGGGTGTCTGATGCTAAATCTATATCAAGTCCATCAATTACTTTAACTCTGTCTTCTGGAGATAAATCTTCAATAATTTCTGCAATATCTGCTGGATGCAACTTACTTAATTTATTATATGGAGTTGTCAACTTTAAAGAAGATGCCACCATTTCTAGTGATTGAACACTTTCCCAACTCAAGGTATTCCTCTTTGGATTTTTATTCATCATCTTGCAAATTTTTTCTGCTATCCCTTCTATCCCCATCTTCCTTGCAATGGCAAGAGGACCAGCTTCAACCCCTATTACAGTAATATATCCGCCACTTTTTATCATTCTAAGGTCTGCAACTCTAACTATCTTTTTACCATCTACATCTACAATATCCTTATCTAAAAGGTTCTTAGATAGTAGATATGAATACTTTCTTGGAATTATATCCTTTACTTGCACTACTCTTATGGTGTATTTTCCATTATCCTTAAATACATCTATCGTTCTAAACTCAAAATTTTCTATTTCTCTTCCATTTTTAATTTTATATCCAATTGCTCGTGGATATCCGTATTCTGTAGTTACATAAATATCTTCTAATTTCCCTATACAATAATTCATTTCATCATAAACATATTTACCAAGTATATTACTTAAATAAAATTCTGTTAGTTTTTCCATAGTTATTCCCTCCACCGATGAAGGAAAACCTATGTACTTATATAATTAGTCATAATAAACAGTTTTCCTTCACCCTTATTCAGTTTGTATTTATTATCATAGTCCTCATACAAAGGCCCACTGTCCATTAATTTTCACTCCTTATATCTTCAATTTATAACCTATATACTCATTAATTTATAGCTTATATACTTATTATAGTCTAGAGATATAGGTTTTGTAACCACTTTGTGAAAATCTGATTAAATTTCATTAAACACTGTATAATCTCCATATCACAATTTGCCATTTCAGTTTCTATTCATATTTCAATGATATTGTGTTAATATAATTTAATGTACACACTGTACAAGAAAGGAGGCATCCTATTGCAACTCTTAGTTTAAATAGAAATATTAAATCTTTATTTATTATTTGCATTTTCTCATAAAATTAACAAGCTAAGAGCCTATAGGAAAAACCTATGATTAATAACGATAAATTTTTACCTATTTCAAAAAAAGATATGGAAGCTGAAGGTATATCTCAGCTTGATTTTATAATAATAACTGGTGATGCCTATATCGATCATCCATCCTTTGGTACTGCTATAATCGGAAGACTTCTTCAAAGCGAAGGTTATACTGTAGGTATTATCGCTCAACCTAAGTGGGATAGCTCTGAGGATTTCAAGAAGCTCGGAGAGCCAAGACTAGGTTTCCTAATAAACTCTGGAAATATTGACTCAATGGTTAACCACTATACCGTTGCTAAAAAGAAAAGGCATGATGACTTCTATTCTCCTGGTGGAAAAAGTGGCTTCAGACCAAATCGTGCTGTAATTGTTTATTCTAACAGAGCTAGAGAAGCTTATAAAAATGTACCTATCATAATTGGTGGTATAGAAGCCAGTCTTAGAAGATTTGCTCACTACGATTACTGGGATGATAAAGTTAGAAATAGTATTCTTTTAGATTCTACTGCAGACCTTCTAATTTACGGTATGGGTGAAAAACCTATAATTGAAATTGCAAAGCTTCTTAGCTTTGGAAAGCCCGTAGGAAATATTACTTCTGTCCGTGGTACCTGCTATGTGGCAAAATCCTTAAACAAAGTTAAAGATTATATAGTTCTTCCATCCTTTGAGGAAATAACCACTAGTAAAGAGGCCTATGCCAAAAGCTATCATCTCGCTTCCCACGAACAAGATTCTGTATGGGGTAAAACTATAATTGAGCCTTACGGAGACAAGTTTGTAGTTCAAAATCCACCTCAGGCTCCACTTTCAACTAAAGAAATGGATAGAGTTTACAATCTACCTTATACTAGAACCTATCATCCAATCTACGAAAAGGATGGTGGAATTCCAGCACTTAACGAGGTTAAATTCTCTATAACCAGTCATAGAGGCTGCTATGGAAGCTGCTCTTTCTGTGCTTTAACTTACCACCAAGGAAGAGTCATACAAAACAGAAGCCAAGACTCTATTGTAGATGAGGCTAAACTTCTAACTGAAGATAAAGACTTTAAGGGATATATCCACGATGTTGGTGGCCCTACTGCAAACTTCAGACAGAAAGCTTGTAAAAAACAAGTGGAACATGGAGTTTGTAAACATAGACAGTGTATCTTCCCAACTCCTTGTAAAAATCTAATAGTTGACCACACCGAATATTTAAGCCTTTTAAAGAAGGTTAGAAGTCTTCCAAAGGTTAAGAAGGTCTTTGTTCGTTCTGGTATTAGATATGACTACTTAATATATGATAAAAACCCAAAATTCTTTAATGAGCTTTGTGAACATCATATTAGTGGTCAGTTGAAGGTTGCTCCTGAACACATCAGTGATCGTGTTCTTAGTGAAATGGGGAAACCGTCTAAAGAAGTTTATGAGAAGTTTAGAAACAAATATATAGATATCAATGAGAAGATGGGTAAAAAACAATTTGTTGTTCCTTATATGATGTCTAGCCATCCTGGAAGTGACCTTAGTGCTGCTGTTGAGCTAGGAGAATACATCAAAACTATGGGACATATGCCTGAACAAGTTCAAGATTTCTATCCTACTCCAGGAAGTTTATCTACAGCTATTTACTATACAGGTATAAACCCTGATACTGGTAAAAAGGTTTATGTTGCTAAAAGCCAAAAGGAGAAAAATATGCAGAGGGCTCTTCTTCAATTCGGAAATCCTGATAATCATGGTCTCGTAAAGGAAGCATTAATTAAATGCGAAAGAGAAGATTTAATAGGACATGGTAAAAACTGCTTAATTACTCCAGTTCCTTATAGAAGTAGAAAGAAGAAAGCTTCATCTGAAGAAAATTCTTCATCTGGTTCTAGTTCTAATAAAGGTTCAAGGGGAAACTCAAGTAAAAATACTAAACCATCTTCTCCTAAATCTTCAAATAGTAAATCCTTTAAGCACGATGGTCCTAAAAAAGGAAAAAGTTCAAGCAATAATAAAAAGAGCAACTCAAGACAACGCTAAATATATAGAATAAAGTAAAGGCTCTGGGATAAACTATCATCCTAGAGCCTTTACTTTATATTACTTTTTATTATTTCTATGTTCTGAGTAGTATTCACTTAATCCATCTTTAATTGCCTTTTTAATTACAAAGTATAAAAAATATAAAAATGGCATTGCTATTACAAGATATAATAGCACTATATTCATATAATCATTCATATTAACCTCTTAAGCACTATATTTTTTAAAATTGTGTCCCTTTGCTTTTATCCTGAAGGTTAAAACACTCCCATATAAAGCTACTATCCAGCTAAAGTCACCAACAAGTAAATACCCTATATGCTCGCCGCTTTTAAGCGCCATAGCTGTGCTCCCAATGAATATCAATGATGCCAATGTAATCATAAAGCTACCCCACTTAATGCTATGTTTATATCTAAAGCTCTTTACGCCAATAAAAAATGATAGAGCATTTACACATAGTAATACCTTATATGGTAATTGACTATTAAGCATTACATTATATCCATAGGACATGGATATATAATATTCAATTGGATATATAAATATACAAGCTACATACCCTACTGCCCCTAAGAAAAAAATCCAATAAAGCCAGTTTATATTTATCTTTGTATTTCTGTAAAAGACATATATACAAAGAAATATAATGAGAGGTATGTATATAATATTTAAAAACACAAAATTTCGTGTTAAATACACAAAATTTATATCATCTACCAATAATAATATTAGTAAAGTTACAGTTCTAAAGCAAATCAATATAAAAGGTAAAATTATTGCTTCCTTTACTTTTATAGGACAATACTTTACCGTTGAAGTTATTACTTCATAGGATAAAAATATTAAAGTTAGTATTAATGTCAAATATATATAAATATTCATATTTCACACTCCCGAAACATATTTCTATTTATATATATTACCTAGACACTTAGTTTATGAACCTTTATTCCTTATACCCTATTATTTTGATAGCTCTTCTTTCACAACTAATTTCTAGTGGGAAGTCTGGACCTTTTTCTCCATCTATATCTGTAACTACATCATCACTACATTCAACTCTAAGTTCTTTACACTTAAAGTATAATACTCCATCCATATCTGCAATTTGGCCTTTTTTCATCTTTATTATGATGTTATTTAATCCGCTAGTTATGATTTCCTTCTTTATTACTACTACATCTAGAAGTCCATCATCAGCTTCAGATAAATCTGCAAACTTAATATTTCCTGCTGTCTGACCATTAAAAACTAAAAGAGTATATATCTTTCCTTCGAAGTTAACTACAGGAGACTCAATTTTCACATTAATCCTCTTCATATTTGTTACTTCTTCTATGGCCTTCACATAATATGCAAGCTTACCCATAGTATTTTTTAAGTTGTTATCAGTCTTCTGTGATATATTGGTAAAAACTCCAGTACTTGCTACATTTACAAAATATTTATTATTTATCTTTCCTAAGTCAAATCTCTTTATCTTACTATCGATAATTTGTTTACAAGCCTCTTCTACATTACTTGGCATACCTAAATATTTAGCAAAATCATTAGCTGTTCCAACTGGTAAAAATGCCACTGGAAAATCAATATTATTTTGTTTCATCTTATTAATTACTGAGTCAATGGTTCCATCGCCTCCAGCTATTAATATGTATTTATAACTTTCATCTATACCCTCAAAAGCATCTTTTATGTCTGACTCTCTATCAATTCTAAAAGGCTCCACTGTGTATCCTGCTCTTTGATGAATCTTAATTACATCATCCATACGATTTATTATTGCGTTTTCCCCAGAATAGGGATTATAAATAAATTTTACCCTTTTCATACATTGCCTCCCTGTATATTGGATAATATATCCTATGTATTGGTTAATCTATACCATAGTAACACTATAATATTTATTTTTCAACGCTTATTGCCTTAATATTCCAATTTCTAAATATATTTTATATGAACCGCATATACATTTTACATAGGCCTTCAAAATGTATATAATATAGAGGAGGTGATATTATGAATAAATCTATTATCCCAAACACTATGACATTAGGAAATTTAGTTTGTGGAGTTTTATCCATTCAATTTACTATAAATCACGATTTTACTACAGCAGGTATTTTAATTCTACTTGGTGGAATTTTAGACCGATATGACGGAACTGTAGCCAGATTTCTGAATATTCACAGTGATTTAGGTAAGGAGCTAGATTCATTAGCTGATTTAGTATCCTTTGGTGTTGCTCCTGCATTACTTGCTTACTCTCTTTACGACTTTAGCAGCCTAGGCCTTTTAGGATATATTCCTTTAATTATTTTCCCTGCAGCAGGTGGTTTTAGACTAGCAAGATATAACTGTGCTGAGTTTAACAATGTGTTTACTGGAATACCAATTACCATTGCTGGAAGTCTTCTAGCTGTTCTTGAGATTTTCTCAACAGTTAAAAGAATACCACCTATAATTCCAGTAGTATTAATGGTACTACTATCTTACCTAATGGTAAGTCGTTTTCAAATAAAAAAGAGATAATTAAAGTCAACTACAAAATTAAATGTAGTTGACTTTAATTTTTATCTATACCACATAATAGTATGATAATGTTACTATTATATATACAGCTATCAAAAGTGCCCCTTCAAACCAATAGGTTTTACCATCTTGAAACACAAAGTATGACATCCCCATGGCTATGGACATAATTACTATTTGAAAAGCCGAAAATAATAGATTTATTTCAATGCCCATAAATGCTGAACAAATTATAAGTATCGGTATTACAAACATTGTAATCTGTATACTTGAACCTATAGCTGTCTCTAAGCTGGCATCTATCTTGTTTTCCAAGGCGCAAACTATACTAGAAGCATTTTCACCAAAAGATCCAAGGAGTGGGATTAAAATTATTCCTATAAACTCTTGAGAAATATTATGATCCTTTACTATTACACTTATATCTGAAACTAATCTCTCACTTATAAAATACAGTAATATTGTTATAGCAACAATTAACATGAAAACCATCATTGCTTCTTTTTTATCTTCTTCTCTCGCGTCACTTTTTTTATTACTTACAATAAATAAATTGCTATGGGTGTAAAGAGAAAAAATTAATCCTAAAATATAAACTCCGATTAATACTACTGAAACTATTACACTCAACTGCTGAAACCTGCCATTTTCAACAAAAGAATATCTATTTAAAGCAGAAATAATAATTATGGTAAACATAACCAAAAACAACATATTCAAATTTGTTCTAGCTATATTTTTATTAAATGTTTGCTCCTTATATTTTATTCCTCCACAAAACACTGCAATTCCGAGTCCAAGAAGCATATTAGTTATCATAGCCCCAAGTAACCCAGCCTTTGCCATAGATATCATTCCATACTTAATAGACCAAAGCCCCATCATAAGTTCAGGTATATTACCAGCTGTAGCTGAAATAAGTCCACCTCTTTTTTCTCCTACATAGTCCGAAATTCTTGATGTTCCATTTCCTAAAAGAATAGCTAGTGGAATCATTGCAAGTGAATATACTGCAGCACTAACTATATTCGACCTAATATTTAAAAACAAAATTCCTATAGAGAATATAATTATACCCAAAACTTTAATTTTACCTAAAGCTTCTCTACTTGTTAAACTACTTTTTACATCTTTAAAGTTCTTCATTGTTTCTCCCGAATAATTAATTATATATTTACTTTATTCACCTTAGGGGAAAACAGTTACTAATTAACTTTAATATAAATTCCTAATAAAAAAATGAGCTTCTTCTAAATATAGAAGAAACTCATTTAAAATTTATTATTTATCCCTAGCTAATACTTTTTCTTTTAATTTTAATCCACATGGAGTTACTGCAAGACCACCTAAAGCTGTTTCTCTTAGCTCACTCGGAAGTCCTTTACCAATTTTATACATTGATTCTATAGTATCATCAAATGGAATTTTACTTTCAACTCCAGCCATTGCTACATCTGCCATAGTAAGAGCACTAACTGCTCCTGCCACGTTTCTCTTTGCACATGGTATTTCAACAAGTCCTGCTATAGGGTCACATACCAATCCCTCTACATTCTTTATTACCATTGCTCCTGCATCAAATGCCATTTGAGGAGTTCCACCCATCATTTCAACTACTGCCGCTGCTGCCATTGCTGCTGCACTACCGCACTCTGCTTGACATCCGCCTTCTGCTCCAGCCATTGTAGCGTTTTTAGCTATGATTACACCTACTCCAGAAGCTGTAAATAGTGCAGTTATCATTTCGTCTTCAGTTTTCTTAAGTTTTTCTCCTGCAGTTATTATTGCTGCTGGAATAATTCCACAACTACCAGCCGTTGGTGCTGCTACAATTCTTCCCATAGCTGCATTAACCTCTGAGCATGAAAGTGCTCTTGCCATGGCTTTAACTATAAAATCTCCACATAAAGTTTCATTTTGCTCATAGTATTTTTTTATCTTTGTAGCATCTCCACCAATAAGACCGCTTATTGATATAACCTCTCTATCCATAGCTTCCTGTGCTGAATCCATCATAACTTTTAGATTTTCTCTCATTCCTGCTATAATGTCTTCCCTTGATGCTTCAGAAAGCTTGCATTCTTCTTGTATTGTATATTCAGCTATTGATATATTTTTTTTGTTACATGCCTCAATTACTTCAGTTGCTTTAGATAAAAACATTGTGTTACTCCCCTTTCACTGGTGGAAGAATTTCTTCTACATTGTTAATATTTTCTATAACTCTTATCTTGTCTATGACCTTTTTCCCTACTATTCCATCAGTTTCTATTACAGTATAAGCTTCAGAACCTTTAGATTTTCTGTATACATTCATAGATGCTATATTTATATTATTCTCAAATAGTAAGTTACTTACTTTGTATATCATTCCTGGTACATCTAAGTGTGTAATTATAATAGTTGGATGAGCACCCGTAAATTGAATACTTTGTCCATCTAACTCAAATATAACGATATTTCCTCCACCTATGGATGACCCCGTAACTGTAGTTATATCACCTTTTGAATCTGTCATTACAAATTTAACTGTATTTGGATGCACATCCCCTAAATCAGCTTCTTCAAATCTAAATTTCACGCCTCTTTCTTCAGCTATTTTGAAGGAATCTCTAAGTCTGCCATCCCATGGATCCATCCCTAAAATCCCTGCAACTAAAGCTCTGTCAGTTCCGTGACCTCTATAAGTTTTACTAAAAGAACCATGTAACATAAATACTACTTCTTTCACATCATCCTCAGCAATTTTTGCTGCTAATTTAGCAAGTCTAGCAGCTCCTGCTGTATGTGAACTTGATGGTCCAATCATTACTGGTCCCATAATATCAAATACGCTATAACTTTTCATAATATGCCTCCTAATAGATTATAACTTAAACATAC
>DALZNT010000128.1:0-8642 GCA_032005505.1 Clostridium sp.
AGGGAGATTATCTTCAATGCTAATCCCCATAATTTATAATTATTGATTGATAATGATTATCGAATACGAAGGTGTGGAGGAAATCTATTATGGGAAGAATTGAACGTGAAAAGATAACCATTAAGTTAATGATAGAAATATATTGTAGGAAAAACCATGGATGCAAGGATATGCTATGTGAAGAATGTAGGCAGCTACTAAAATATGCTCACAAGAGGTTAAGTCATTGTAAATTTGGAGAAGAAAAATCAACCTGTGGTAGATGTCCTATTCATTGTTATAAGAAAAATATGAGAGCTAAAGTAAAGGAAGTGATGAAATTCTCAGGACCAAGGCTCATAATATGTAATCCAATAGAGATTACAAAGCATATATTAAATAAATAGGGGGGGAAGTACAATGAGTAAAATTAAAAAATGTATATACATAACTGTAGGATTAATAGCCTTTGCATTAGGTGCAATAGGGGTAGCATTACCAGTTTTACCTACGACACCATTTCTATTGTTAGCATCCTTCTGTTTTGCTAGAGGGTCAGAAAGATTTAATATATGGTTTACTGGAACTAAAATTTATGAGAAGCATTTGGAGAGTTTTGTTAAAGAAAGGGCCATGACGTTGAAGCAAAAAATCTGCTTAGTAGCCTTTGCTGATTTCATGCTGGCTTTTCCATTAATAATCTTAGATAACGTTAAAGTGAAATTTATATTGGTGTTACTAATTATATTTAAGTTCTATTATTTCATTTTTAAAATTACGACTATAAAACCGAAGATGAAGAAAAGTATAAGTTAAGAAATGGAACAATAATTAATAGGTTAAGAAAGAATGAAAAATCGAACATTAGTTGAGGAAGGAAATGTTGAAGAAAGCAAAGCTGGTTAACATAAAACATTAGATATAACCCCTTGAGGTAGATGATATATACTCAAGGGGTTTATTTTATGCATCTCTATTATAAATAAGTTTAACGTGACGTCTACCTCTATACATTATTGATATGGCTGCTGCTATGCAAAGCATATTAAATATTAATATTACAGGACGGATTGGCAAGAATTCTCCAAGAACTCCTGCCGTAAGTTGACCTAAAATACCACCCAGGGTGAAAATCATTTGGAAAGTTCCATTAAATCTGCCACGTAGCTCATTTGGAACGTAATTTTGGGTTGATGATATTCTTATATTATAAGAGGTTACACAGAGCATGCCACTAATGAAGTTTACTAACATCATTAATATTACAGGCATAAATAGATAACTTCCTTCAATAACAGAGGATACAATATATACTAAAAGAGCAATGGCAAATTTTTTGTTGGTTGGATACTTGAACTTATAGTGAACCATTCCACCGATAAGTCTACCAAGTACAGAGCAACCCATAACATAGGTATATAAAATTACTCCTAGTTGTGGTGTTGATTTAAAGTAAGGCATAATTAAGGTTCCAGAAACTCCTCCAACTAAAGCATTAACACAGAAGTAGCCTGTTATTACTAGAAGTCCTTTCTCAGATTTAATATATTTCATACCTTGTTTAAAATCTTCTCCATATTGTTTAAGGTTATATTTAGGAGTGCTGTCATTTATATGCGAGTCCTTTGCTTTAATTTGAGTTTCAAATATGGCTGCGATAAGGAAGGTTACTGCATTAAATAAGAAAAGAGGTTCCAGTCCAATATTTTCATAGAAATATGCGGCAACAGGCACCATAATAGCAGCAAGAGGATAGATCATGCTGGAAATGGAATATGCCTTAGTAAAATTTCCTTCACTTATAAGGGTTGGATAAAGGCTGTCATAGGCAACCATATATACACTGTCTATAGATCCAATAATTAAGCATATCATAAGAAAGGCTGGATAATTAAAAACACCGCTAGAAATAAAGAAGTAAAATGCTAGAAAAAGACCTGCAGATATAAAGTCTAAAGTGTAGATTATTTTCTTTCTAGAAAATCTATCAACATAAGGACCTGCAATAAATGGCATAACTATTTTTGGTAGGTTATAAGTTACAGCAAAGAGAGCATATAAAAAGGTTGATCCAGTGTAATCTAAAACCAGAAGCCCGATAGAAAATCCGGCGATGGAATTACCAAGCATGGAGATTACTGTTCCTAGAGTTATAATTGTAAAATCCCTAGTCCATAGGGGTTTAGGGGAAAGTCCACCTTGAATTTCAGTATTGTTTTCTGTATTCATTAAAGATTATACCTCCTAGTTAAAGGTTATACACATATAACATTTTTTAGTACTAAGAATATAATAACATAAAATTAATCATATTTTCTATATATTGTAAAATTATTTCTATAGGAGTGGAAAATTTGTTTAGCATCATGTGGCGTATATTATCAACTTGGAACAATATTAATGGAAAAACTTACATGGATATGATAAAATACATAAAATGATTACTTCAAGTTAAGGAAGGATAAATTAATATGACAATTAGACATCTAGAAATTTTTATAACAGTGGCAGATTGTGGGAAGATGAGATTGGCAGCAGAAAAGCTATATATATCACAACCTTCCGTTAGCCAAGCAATAAGTGATATTGAAAATTACTATGGTATAAGATTATTTGAAAGATTATCTAAAAAATTATATATAACTGAAAATGGTGAAAAGCTTTTAAAATATGCTCGTCATATTGTTGGAACCTTCAAGGATATGGAAATTGATATGAAGAATGCAGGGAATGATTTGTGTCTTCGTATAGGTGGAACAGTTACGGTTGGAACCTGTATTTTGTCTCCTATGATTAAAGTATTTGAAAGGGAAAACCCTGGTGTTTCTACTAGAGTAACGGTGAATAATACTACAGTTATCGAGAACATGCTTCTTAATAGCACCCTTGACATTGCCATTATTGAAGGAGAAACCCTTAGTCCAGATATGATAAAAACACCAATCTATCAGGATAAATTGGTGTTGGTTTGCGGTTCTCATCATCCTATAGTTAATATGAATGAAATTACCATTGAGGATTTAGTAGGTCAAGACTTTATCACAAGAGAGCAAGGAAGCCGTGATCGTAATATCTTTGAACAGTTTTTAAAGGAACAAGGAATAACCGTTAATGTAAAATGGACTAGTACAAATACAGAAGCCATAAAAAATGCAGTTATGGCGGGTCAAGGTCTGGCAGTACTATCTTCAATTATGATTACAAAGGAACTACTGCAAGGTAATCTTAAAGTAGTTCATATAAATGGCATAAATATTAAACGTGATATTTGTATGGTTTATCATAAGGATAAGTTTATATCTGACCATATGAAAAAGTTTTTACAGGTTTGTAAATCATATAAAAGTTAAACTAAAAAACCATGTAAGCTAGAGTTCCAATAAGTCCGGAACCAAAGATTACAGCTATTGGATTTGCTTTAAACTTACGTAGAGCAACAATTCCACCTAGGAATAAAGTAAATTCAATGGGTCTGAAGTTAGATAGAACTATTGAGGATTTTTCTGCTTGGAATAGAGCTAAAGTAAGAATTGATAGACCTGCTGTGAAAATTAACGCAACAACTGCTGGTCGTAAGTTTCCTAAAATAGTTTGAATTCCTTTTAAACCTCTATACTTATAATATAGATGAGCTAGAATAAGACATATTATAAAAGCGGGGATTACAACTCCTATAGTGCATATTATTGCACCAGGTAATCCTGCAATTCTTGTCCCAACAAAGGTAGCAGAGTTAATAGATATAGGGCCAGGAGTCATTTCTGCTATAGTAATTAAATCCGCAAATTCTCCCATAGTCATTAAATGGTGAACATCTACAATTTGGTTTTGAATTAGAGGAATAGCTGCATAGCCACCACCAACACTAAATAATCCTACTTTAATAAAACTGAAAAATAATCTTAAAAGCATGTCTATTTACCTTCCTTTCTGATGTCATATATAAGGTTACAAATACCTATTCCTACACATAATAAAATAATTGCAATAGCACTAATTCCAAAGACATAAGTCATGGCAAAGGCAATAAACATCATAGCAATGTGCATTAAATTACGAGTTTTAAATATATTCTTTGCAAGGTTTAAAACTACATCAAAGATTACAGCAGCAACACCAGCACGCATTACCTGTAGAGCCATAGCAATTACGGCATTTTCTCTAAACTGTTGATAGAACTTAGATATTACAGAAATGATTATAAGTGGTGGAAGGGATGTCCCTATAACTGCTACAAGTGAACCTAAAATTCCACACATACGATATCCTAATATTACAGATGCATTTATAGGAATTGGTCCTGGTGAGGATTGAGCAATAGCTGTGATATCTAACATTTCACTTTCATCTAGCCATTGTAATTCTTCAACGAATTTTTTTTTCATTAAGGATACAATTACAAAACCTCCTCCAAAGGTAAAGGCACTAAGTGAAAAGGTAGAAGTGAAAAGCTGCCACAAGATCTTGGCTTTTGAATCTTTTTTTAAGGTGTTGTCCATATTTTTAATCTCCTATCCATATTTTATTATTTCCAATGTTTTCATCTATTCTTATTGTAAGGCGAAATTATCCATATGTAAAATACATATAAATTATCAAAATGATAGGCAAAAACCTATTTATGTGTAGGCTTCGTTTTAAACTTCAATACAAAAGAACCATATTTAATGGAATGAATAATATAAATTAAGTAGGTGAATTTTATATTTTGTAGGTGTGCAAAGTTCTTTAGAATAGATAAGTGATGGAGGGAGATTATGAGGAAAAGCGACGATGTGAGGATAATTCCTTTAGAATATAAGTATTTGGAACAAAGCTTTAAGGTTGTTAATGCAAATTTTGAAGGAGAAGATGAGTCTATAAGGAAAGAACTCGAAGCTAGTGTAGATGAGAAGAAATTTAATAAGTATGTAAATGAATATGATAATGATATGATTTCTTTAGAATATTTTATTGCAATAGATGAAAGTGAGCGAGTTCTAGGCACAATAGGATTATATTCTTTAAGAAAGGATTATGAAGATACTTATTGGTTAGGTTGGTATTGCGTGAGAGAAGAAGAACGAGGAAAAGGTATAGGAATAGCACTTTTGGAGTTTGTAATTGAGGAATCCAGAAGAAGAAACAAGAAATATCTTAGGCTATTTACATCAACTTATAAAAGTGAAGCAAAAGCTCAAGGAATCTATGAAAAGTATGGCTTTTATATAACTAAAAAAAAGAAGCGAAAACATCACTACATTTTATATAGAAAAAAAGTGCTGTAAAAAAGTAGTTCCGATGGGGAACTACTTTTTTTCTCTAACTCTATTTATTAAATCTCCATCGGAGTGGTCATTTTCTCCGGTAATAAATTCTTTTAGGTGATAACTGAGATACTTTCCATATTTGCTATTTGTATTGACGAGAAGTTCATCAACATAGTAAATTCCCTGTGGAATATTATCAAGAAGTATAGTAGCTAAAGCACCATATAATCCAGAAGCTACTTGAAGATAAGTAGCATTAGTTTTGTACTTTTTATAGGTTTCCTTGTTATCTAAGTTATTGTACATAAAAGTTTCTCTATCATCGTAGACAAGGAGAACTCCTACTAAATCCTTTCCATTTAAAGGAGCAATATCAGGAGTCAGCACCTGCATAGGTTTGTTCCATAATTCATCCACATCATCCAGATTAGCTTTAATTATGTTTGTAGTATGGTCATTTATTTTGTAGATGAAGCCAGTTTCAATATTATACATTTTGCCGAGGGTAAGGGCTTCTTCATGGGGCATTAGACATCCATAAAATATTTTATCATTTAAAGTTACTTTAAACTCTATTTCATATACTTCGTTATAGAAGAATAGTGACATATGATTTTTAATAAAGCTGGGGTAGCTATAAATGGCTTCATCGAGGAAGCATTCTGGTGACCATGTTGTATAAATTGTATCTTTATCGGCTTTAGTCTCATCTTCAAAGAATGAGGTATCTTCTTCAACGATATAACAGGCTTTAGGAAGTTTGTCTGGATATTTCTTCATTAAGTCAATGGCCATCCACTGAACTACTCCAGGATTCATCCCAGAACAAATGATTGCAGAGGAATTTTTAAATTCGTCTTTATGGCTTTCAAAAATTTTAAACCTCTCCTGTAGTGGAAAACCTTCATAATCTTCATTTTCATCAACACTAGTGCTTTCAAAAGCAGAGTTTATATATACAATACCAAGTGAATCGCAGCAGCGTAAGGTATTAACAGTATCACCAAAGGAAATATCTATGACAATAGAGGTGTCAGATTTATTTAAGTACTCACATAGAAGAATAGTGTTATTTACATCAAACTCATAGAGAAGTATTTTATTTTTAAGGTTTGGATATTTTTCTGCGTAATGTTTAATAGTATTTTGTTTTATATCAACTAGGTTTAACTTGCAATTTGAGATGAATGTGTGAATAGGATCATTCAAATCCTCGCAGGAATTGTTAAGTATTGAAAGAATTGCATTGGCAACGCCACCATTACTACCTAGAATAGTAATTATAGGATTGTCTAAACTGAAATTGGACCTCAAATTTTTATAGTTATCAGCTGATGGTAAATTTGAATTAGCTTCAGAGGGAAGTAGTTCTTTTATTTCACAGAACTTGGCACCGAGAATTTTACATAGATATTTAAAGGCTTTATAGGATTCTGTAGTTCGTGAAAGGGTAAAGAGGTGAATAGATACAGAGTTGTTTTCTTCATTTGTGCAAAGGGTTAGCTGTCCACCATCTAAAAGCATTATACTAGTTATGCCATAGGGGTTATATAAGAAAAATGAATTCTTAATTTTCCCGATGTTTAATTCTTTAACAGTTTCTCGAGTATATATAGTTAATAGCTCACTATCATTTAAAATATTAGAATTACAGTTTGAAAAATTAATTATTAGATGTCTATAGGAAGGTGTGTACTCCATGAGAAAAACTCCTTTATATTAAATCCTATTAACATTAATATGATAGTTGGTAGATAAAAGGCACATATTTAATTAAATTAATATCTAAAGGTATTACCATATATCTGAATAAATAAAAAGAGATGAAACTATCTACTGAATTTCACCTCTTATCTAGAATAATTAATAAAAAAACCAGTGTAGGATTTAAAAACTACATTCCATCAAAAGTTACATTACCGCTTTTTAGAGCAGAACCGACAGCTTCTATAACTGCTTTACTAGTTACAGTAGCACCACTTATGACATCAACTTTTAAACTTTGTTTATCTACTATGCTTTGAGCTACTTTTGGAGCAGCCTCTCCACCAATAGCAGGGGTTTCATTAGGTGCTTCAACAGCGATTTGAGTAATTTTTCCGTCGCTATCAACGGCAACTTGAACCGTTACTTCTCCACTGTATCCTTGAGCTTTACCATCGTAAGTTGTGGAAGTACTGCCACAGCCAACAAGAAGTAATGCTGTTAATGTAAGTAAAAATGCTTTCTTCATAAATACTCATACCTTTCATAGTTTAATTTTTATAGTTATATACATACTTAGTATATGTTATATTTTTAATTTAAAACGGAAAATTAGTTAGAATAGATTTTTAATTTTATGGAAAAGTTATGAAAGAAATAGAAAATATTTAGGATGTTTTAAGATAATTTGATTAAGTTTAGGAGATAACACTATGAGAAAAGAAGCAACTTTGGAACAATGGAAGAAGTTATATGATATGGCAATTACACTAAGAAAAATGACTCCATGGCATGATTTTGAGGATATGGATATGATAACAATTAAATTACCAGGCCATGAAGAACCTTACTTTTGTAGTATCCTTGGATCTGGTGGATTGTGCTTTGGAATTAATACTTTTATAGGATATGAAGATTTAAGAAACTTTTTATCTATTGTTGATAGCGATAATTTGTTACCAATTGACTACATAATGATAGAACAAGGTAATCTTGCCTGTTTCTTTGGTGATAGAGAAACAGTTCCAGAAAATCAAAGAAAAATAATTAAAGAGTTAGGACTTAAGTTTAGAGGAAAGAATAAGTGGGTTTATTTTCAATCTTATAAAAAGGGTCACACACCATATATTCTTGATAGTGAAGAAGTAGTTTTATTGACAGTATGCTTAAAAGAGCTAGTAAATGCGATAAATGACTATAAGGAAGATATGATAAAATTAGATTTTGAATTAGGAGAAACCTTAGTTCGTAATGTCAACAAGAAAACGGGCTTATGGCAAACTAAAAAGGGTAAGTTAGTTCCATTTGTATATGGATATCCATCCTTAGTTTTAAAGGATGAAATTTTACAAGCAAAGATGAAGAGAAAATCTAGAGTTGATGCTATTCTTGAAATGGATATGACATATATAAGGGTGTCTATTGATGATGATATTTATGATCGTCCTATAACGCCAAAGATGATTTTGATGGTAAATCATTATGATGGAATGATTGTAGGTCAGCATTTTCTAACACCAGGTTCTGACGAAATAGAAATAACAATAAACTTATTTATAGATTTTATCATGGAATATGGAAGACCATTAGAAATTCTTATAAGGAATCCACTTATAGAAAGTCTTTTGAAAGATACCTGTGAAAAGTGTGGTGTTAAGATTACTATGAGTAAGGATTTAGAGGTAGTTGATGCGTTTATGGTTGGTTTTG
>DALZNT010000129.1:0-8635 GCA_032005505.1 Clostridium sp.
TCAATGTATGCTGTTAAAGTTGGTAAAAAGTTAGAATTAGAAATGTCAGAGATTGTTGAATTAAAGATAGTTGGAGAGATTCATGATATAGGAAAAATTGGCATTAATGAAGAAGTTTTAGGAAAGCCAGGACGTTTAACTAGTGAAGAATATGAACTTATGAAAACTCATTCTGAAAAGGGGTATAGAATAATAAAGGCATCTAGTGAGTTAACTAATGTGGCTAAAGGAGTTTTGTATCATCATGAAAAATGGGATGGAACAGGATACCCTATGGAAATAAAGGGAAAAGAAATACCACTAATATCAAGAATAATAAGTGTGGTAGATGCTTATGATGTTATGACAAATGATAGAGTTTATAAAAAGGCTATAGGTAAGGAAGCTGCAATTGAAGAACTAAAAAGATGTTCAGGAACACAGTTTGATCCTGAAATTGTAGAGGCTTTTATTGAATGTATTGAGTAAGAAATGCCCTCAGAGTTTGTGCGCTCTGAGGGCATTTGCTATGTATATAAGTGATATTTTAACTGTTAATAGTTATGTAATAAATAGATGTTATAATTAGGATAAATTAAATGGTTTTAGTGGTGAATCACAATTGAGAAATATAGAAAGTGGTGAAGAGATGTCATCTAATTACGAAATGATACGCTATAACCAGGGGCTTAGTGCAAACATTATTGTCCATAGAGTAAATCGATATAAATTACACTGGCATAAGGAGATTGAGATTATTTTAGTTCTTCAGGGAAAGGTGTCAGTGAATGTTAATAATCAGAAGTATGAGCTTAAGGAGGATGATATATTTTTTATAAACTCTAATGATATACACAGTACTGTAGCCAATGGAGATAATATCATGGTGGCAATACAGATTAATCCAGACTTTTATTATAAAACCTTTCCAGAGCTACAGAACATGAGATTTAATTTTATCTCCAGTGAGCATGAGGAAGCAGAGGGTAATGTATATGAGCAAATGCGCACATATATAGCTGAAATAATTAAGGAATATAACAAGTCAGCAGAGGGATATCAGTTGGTTATTGAAGGGATTTTAAATAGTTTAATGGCCTTATTTATTCGTAATATACCTAAGATAGATGGAAAAGAAAAAAAAGGTGATTTAACAGAAAAGGATCTACCAAGGATTAAAAGAATTATGGAATATGTGGAAGAGCATTACTCGGAGAAAATAACATTAGAAGATATTGCAAAGAATGAGTTCTTAAGTTTATTTTATGTATCTCATTTTTTCAAGGATAAGGTGGGACTTACTTTTCAGGAGTATTTAAGCTTTGTGAGATTGCATAAGGCAGTGGCTATGCTGGGTGAAACAGATAAATTAATTAGTGATATTGCAATAGATAATGGCTTTCCAAGTGTTAAAGCTTTTAATAAGGTATTTAGAGATTTCTATGAAGTTACACCTAGTGAGTACAGAAAATCGCAAAGTTTTAATCTTCATGAGAAAAATGACAGGCATCAATATATGGAATTCGATTCTATTAAAGCTATGAACAAGCTTCAGGAATATTTAAAGAGAAAAGATGAAGGTATAAGAGAAAGTAAAATATCTAGGAATAAAGGTATTATTACCTGTAATATTGATTCTAGTGGAGAATCATTAAATCATTATTGGAAAAAACTTATGACAGTTGGAAGAGCATATGATTGCTTGAGAGCAGATTTGCAGGAACAGATAAAGGAAGCTGTAAAAGAGATTGGCTTCGAGTATATTAGATTTCATGGGGTTTTTAGTGATGAAATGAGAGTACTGAGTCAATGCCACAATGGGATTCAAAGCTTTAACTGGTCATATGTAGATAAGGTAATTGATTTCTTTAGAAGTATTAATTTGCATCCATTTTTAGATTTTACATTTATGCCTACTGAATTTGCTAGTAGTGATGTTGCAGTGTTTTGGTATAAAGGAAATATTTCTATGCCTAAGGATTTGGGTAAGTGGACTGAGATGGTAGACAGCTTTATTAGACACTGCATAAATCGTTATGGAATTAAAGAAGTGCGTCTATGGTATTTTGAGATTTGGAATGAACCTGATTATATGTGGACTGGAAGTGAAGAAGAATTTCAGAAGCTTTATAGAGAAACGGTAAAAACAATGTTAAATATAGATGAGGATTTGCGTATCGCTGGACCATCTATATTGCAAAGCATGGAAGTTTCATCACCATGGCTTAATGGATTTATTAAATTTTTAAATGAAGATGATTTGAACTTGAACTATTTTACATATCATCTTTACGGAGAAAGGGATATATACCAGAATGTTCAAGGGGAGATTATATCAATGTTAGGACATAAGGACCATGTAGTAAATTGTGTGAAGTCCTATGAAGAAGAGCTAAAGAAACTTAAAAATCCAGTTAAGGAAGTTCACATTACAGAATTTAATTTATCAGCAAGACATGGAAACTATCTACAAGATACAATGTTTACAGCTTGTCATGTGATATATAACGCTCTAAGAAATATTGGAAAACTAGATAGTTTAGGATTTTGGACTATTTCTGATATTTTTGAAGAAGATGATTATATACTGCCGCCTTTTAGTGGAGGTTTTGGAATGATGACAGCAGAAGGAATTAAGAAGCCTGCCTATTATGCTTATTATTTCTTAAGTCAGCTAGGAAATCAGATTATTTATCAAGGTGATGATTATATTATAACAAGACATGAAGATGATATACAAATATTAGCTTATAATTATCTCTTCTATGATAAAGTGTTTCAAAATGGAGATTATTCAATGTTGGATTTTCAGAATCGCTATGAGGTGTTTGAAGAGAAGCCACCAATAGATTTAAGTTTTAATCTATCAGGATTAAAGGGTAATTACTGCATAAGGGAACAAAAAATGGATAGAAGTCTAGGAAGTGCCTTTGATATTTATCAGCAGATGGGAAGTCCAGAAGAACTTAGTAAATGGGATATAGATTATCTCAAAGGTATGGCAAGACCGCAAATAAAGGTATGTAAGTGCAGTATATCGGGAGAATTTACACAAACAGTACATTTAGAACCTCATGGGATTGCACTAATTATCTTTGAAAAGCAATATTAGGAATAAAAATAAGCAATATATACCCAGGAAAATAACCAAATATGGAATGAAATATGTTCATTATATGGATAAAATTAAAGTAAATCTAGGGTATATAAAGGAGGAAGTATAATGACCAGAAAATATAGCAATGAATTATTGAAAAAAATTCAGCAACGTCAGGAAGTAAAGGTTATCAATGGCATTGAAGTATTAGTAAAAAATATACCTGACTGCGATGAAAAAGGTTCTATGGATCCGCGTTTATACAAGGATAGCAAAAAAATGGCTATGATGATGAAGCTTATACCAAAGAGCATGATGAAGATGGATGCATCACCTAAGTCTATTGCAAGGCTTCGTAAGATGTTCAATGGAGTTAAGAGTGTGCCTACAGCTGAAAGTAATATAACAATTGATCATATTAAGGTGAAGGCTAAAGATGGCTTTGATATTCCAATAAGGGTTTATCAACCAGAAAATAAGGTGACAAATTCACCAGTTTTATTTTTTATACATGGTGGCGGTTTCTTTGGAGGCTCTCCTGATGTGATTGAGGAATTGGTTAAGCTAATAGTAGAGAATGAAAATATACCCGCTGTTTCAGTAGATTATAGACTTGCACCTGAAAATCCATATCCAGCTTCACATGAAGATTGCTTTACAGTATTAGAATGGATTTATGAAAATGCTGAAGCTTTTGGGGGAGATAAAAACAAAATTGTAGTAAGCGGCGATAGTGCAGGGGGAAATCTTACACAGTACTGTACTACTAAGGACAAAGAGCTGGGAACCAATATGGTTAAGGCTCAGATGCTTCTTTATCCTACTGTAAATATGGCAGGAATTAAAGATGAATTAAGTGAATGGAGCCTTGATAAATATGAAATTAATCAAAAGCAAAAAGGTGTAATTACACCAATGCTTACAGCAATGGGGGGAGATGGAGGTACAACCTCTCTTTTAGGGGGAGTCTTAGGTACTACTGAAATTGAAAATCCTTATTTATCTCCTTACATGGCAGACTTAACAGGAATGCCTCCTACACTTATAACTTTTGGAGAGCATGATTTCTTAATGGTTGAGTGCATGGCTTATGCTGTGAAATTAAATAAAGCTGGGGTTAAAACTAAAACTATTATTTATAAGGGATTCGGACATGCTTATGGAGATAATATAGGAGTTTATCCACAAAGTGAAGACTGTGCAATTGAGATGGGCAGATTTATCAAAGAAAACTGTATATAGCATATGGAAAGATGAGGGATAGATTATGACTAAGAAAAAAAAGATTTATTTTTTTAGTGGTCTAGGAATTTTACTTGTAATATTTGCATTTACAGATTTGCAAATATCAAAAGCACTTTTCAATCCCGACAGCATGTATGGACACTTTTTTGAAGCCTTTGGAGAACTACCTGGAGCACTGATAGCTGTATTTAGTTTATCATCACTAATTGTAACAGGTAAGTATAATGTAAAGTGGAAAACTATATTATTTAACATACTTTTTGGAGTTTTATTAATAATGTTCAGCTTTATGGCAGCTATGATGCCTATGAACTATTTGGGTGGAGTATCCATGCCAGTAGCGGGAGTTATTGCCGCATTATATGCCATAGCAGGATTGTTTATAGCTAAAAAGCTGAGCAAAGAAGAAGGAAAGAATTTAAGACAAGCTGCAATAACTGGAATTTTAACCTTTGTAGCAGCAATTGTAATAATCAATTTAATCAAGATGTGTTGGGGAAGATTACGTTTCCGCAGCATGATAGAACCATTTAATGAATTTAGTCTATGGTTCTTGCCACAGGGTTTTACAACTAATAATGAATATATGTCCTTCCCATCAGGACATTCTGCAAACTCAGCAGTTATATTATGGATTACATTAATTCCTACCTTTGTCTCAAAACTAAAGGGCAAGGAAGTGTATTTTAAGGTTGTTTCATTCTTATGGATTGCAATGGTTATGATAAGCCGTGTAATTATGGGAGCTCACTTTGCATCTGATGTAACAGTGGGAGCTACAATATCAATTCTAGCATTTTATATAATATCCAAATGGGTGAAAATATCAAAATCAAAAGGTAGGGGGAATATATATGACAACAGCCAAGGAATTAGTTAAACAAATGACGTTAGAGGAAAAAGCAGGTTTATGCTCAGGTGAAAATTTTTGGGAATTAAAGAGTGTAGAGCGATTAGGACTTAATCAGATTATGGTTACAGATGGACCTCACGGATTACGTAAGCAGGCAGGAGATAGTGATCATTTAGGAATAAATGATAGTGTTCCTGCAACTTGTTTCCCAACAGCTTGCACAACAGCATGCAGCTTTGATAGAAGCCTGATGTTTGAAATAGGAAGAGCTATCGGGGAAGAGTGCCAGCAGGAAAAGGTTGCAGTAGTATTGGGACCTGGAGTAAATATTAAGCGTTCTCCACTATGTGGACGTAACTTTGAATATATCAGTGAAGATCCATATGTAACTGGCCAAATTGCTACTTCATTAATTAATGGAGTTCAAAGCCAAGGTGTTGGAACTTCTATGAAGCACTTTGCAGCTAATAACCAGGAAAAGTGCCGTATGATATCTAACTCAGTTATTGATGAAAGGGCTCTTAGAGAGATTTATCTTGCTGGGTTTGAAGAAGCAGTAAAAAGTGCACAGCCATGGACAATGATGTGTTCTTACAACCTTTTAAATGGTACCTATGCCAGCGAAAATGAAACCTTATTAACTAGTATATTACGTAAGGAATGGGGCTTTAAAGGTGCTGTAATGACAGACTGGGGAGCAACTAGTGACCGCGTAAAAGGTGTTGCAGCTGGACTAGATTTAGAAATGCCAGGGTCTAACGGCATTAATGATGCTTTAATTGTAGAGGCAGTGCAGGAAGGTTCTTTATCAGAAGAGATATTAGATGTAGCTGTGGAAAGACTTGTTGAACTAATTTTAAAGGCTCAACAGCATCAAAAGGATGGGTCTGTATATGACAAGGAAGCTCACCATAATCTTGCAGTAAAAGCGGCAGAGGAGTCTGCAGTTTTATTACAGAATAAAGATAATATTTTACCAGCATCTTTAGAGAATGAAATTGCAGTAATTGGAGCTTTTGCTAAAACACCAAGATACCAAGGTGCGGGAAGCAGTAAGATTAATCCGACTAAGATAGATAATGCTTTAGAGGCAATGTTAGCATTAGGAGTTAAAACAGAGTATGCTGAGGGATATTCTTTAAAGGATAATGAAATCCATGAAGATAGGATAAAAGAAGCTTGTAGAGTTGCAGTAGGAAAAGAAAAAGTATTTATTTTTGTAGGTCTTCCGGATGAATACGAAAGTGAAGGCTTTGATAGAGAAAATCTATTTATGCCAGAGAGTCATAACAAGCTTATTGAGGAAGTTGTAAAGGTTAATGAAAATATTGTTGTTGTTCTTCTTTGTGGTGCACCAATAGTTATGCCTTGGGCTGATAAGGTAAAAGGAATACTTCTTGCTTACCTTGGAGGACAAGGAACTGGAACTGCTTGTGCAAATCTTCTATTTGGAAAAGCAAATCCAAGTGGAAAGCTGGCAGAAACCTTCCCAGTAGCTTTAGAGGATAACTCAAGCTTTAATTACTTCCCTGGAACTACAAGAAGCGTAGAGTACAGAGAAAGTATTTTTGTTGGATATAGATATTATGATACAGCTAAGAAGACAGTAGCATATCCATTTGGATACGGACTTTCTTATACAGAATTTGAATATAGTGATTTAAAAGTTAGTGAAGGAAAATATACTCCAGACCACGATTTAAAGGTTGAGATTACAGTTACTAATACTGGGAAATTAGCTGGAGCAGAGGTCGTTCAGCTTTATGTTACTAAAAAGAATTCAAAGATTTTTAGAGCAGAAAAGGAGATAAAGGGCTTTGATAAGGTTTATCTAGAACCAGGTGAAAGCAAGGTAGTAGAATTCACTTTAAACAGCAGAAGCTTTGCTTACTACAACGTTATAAATATGGATTGGTCTATTGAAGACGGAGAATATGAAATACAAATAGGAGCTTCAAGCAGAGATATCAGACTTGCTGAAATCTTTGAGGTTGAAGGTGATGGACAAGAAATCAAATTATCATATTTAAAGGAAATTGCACCAGTTTACTTTAATCTTTCAAATGAAACTCTAAAGGTTTCAGATGCTGAATTTGAAGGGGTATATGGAAGAGAGCTGCCACCAAAAGAATTGAATCCAGGGGAGCCATTTACAGCAAATTCTACTTTAGGTGAGATAAAGGATACACAAACAGGACAACAGGTTTTAGCTATGATAGGACAGCAGGTATCACAGATGTTTGGTGGAGATCCAACCAGTGATATAGCAATGATGATGCAGGCAATGATGATGGAGATGCCTCTAAGAAATCTTATCATGATGAGCCAGGGACAAATGAGCTGGGATCAGATAAATGGAATGATATACATGATGAATGAAGAAGTAAAGAATAAATAGTATTAAAATAACGTTATGTTTAAGAATGTTGTTAAAGCACCCTAATTTAAGGGTGCTTTTTTTACGTGAATTAATAATGTTTTTAGGGCTATATTATCTTTATTAAGTCTTATCCATGTACCGTGTTTCTTACCGTTCTAAAAATGCCCTATTTGCCATAGTAGAGGATGCAGTTAGAATGAACGCTTATTGTATGGCAATTCAAACTTTTATGGGGGCTCCAGGAGAAAAGACATCTATAGAAAATCTTTGTAAAACCATTGATGCAGGAAACAGATACGGTATTCCAACCCTTGGGGTAGTAGCTGTTGGAAATCAGATGGAGAGAACTACGAAATTTTTCTTGCTTGCTACAAGGATACTGGCTAAATTTGGCACTCATATAGTGAAGACCTATTATTGCGATAATTTTGAGAAGGTAGTTGTGGCTTGTCCGGTACCAATAGTAGTTGCAGGTGGAAAGAAAGTTTCTGAAGTAGAAGCCCTTGAAATGGCTTATAGAGCTATGGCCCAGGGAGCAGCGGGAGTAGATATGGGACAAAATATCTTCCAGGCGGAGGACCCACTTGCTATGTGTGCAGCATAATAGAAATTAATAATTATAGACAATTAAAGAAATCTTATAAATAGATGATTTAAAGGCTATAATTATAATTCAGATTTAATTAACCTCACTATGATTATAGTTTTAGATACAATTAACGTCAGGAGGAAATGATGTGTTTACAAATGAGAAAACAAATACAGGAAGACAGCTAGAGCTAGATGTAGCTCGTGGGCTTGCAGTAATTTTTATGATTTTAATTCATGCTCAGGTGTACTTTGCAACCAATGAGGTAATGGATAGCTGGTTTGGTGGATTTGTTGATTTTGTAGGAATGATTCCATCGGCACCTATGTTTATGTTTTTGTTGGGTGTGGGAATAAATTATACAAGGGAAAGTGACCCTAGGATTCTTTTTAACAGGGGCTTAAGACTCATTGGATTGGGATATGTACTTAATTTTCTTAGGGGATTTTTACCAAGCGTTGTGAAGGCATTACTTTATAAAGAAATGAGCTA
>DALZNT010000130.1:0-8411 GCA_032005505.1 Clostridium sp.
ATTGAGATAACTATATAGGCTAATTTTATGTGATTTTTAGTTTTAATACAAGAATTTTTACTTATGATGAATATTAATAAATTATGCAGTACATAAATCATTCATATTTTTATTGAAAGGATTATATGTATAATATATACTTGAATTAATTACCATATTGGTAAAATTAGTAAGGAGTGTGTTGTTGATGAAAGAAAAGAATGAACCCCCTACAAAGGATAACAGTCCACGTAAACCTACGCTATTCATATCTGCCATACCAATAGTCATACTTATGATTTGTCTTGCCGTTGCAATTATTATGTTTGATGGTAGTCCTCATATTCCATTAATGATTGCATCTTGTGCAGCAGGTATTATTGCACTAATTCTAGGCAACAAATGGAAGGATATAGAAGATGGTTTTATTAATACTATTCAGATGTCAATGCAAGCAATACTTATTTTAATGATAGTTGGTGCTTTAGTTGGATGTTGGATTTTGTCTGGGACTGTTCCAACCATGATTTATTATGGCCTTAAGATTTTATCTCCAGCAATTTTCCTTATTGCCACTTGTATAATTTGTTCAATTGTTTCCTTAGCTACTGGTAGTTCTTGGACAACAGCCGGTACAGTTGGTATTGCACTTATGGGAGTAGGTGCAGGACTTGGAATACCAGCACCTCAAATAGCCGGTGCTATTATCTCTGGAGCATATTTTGGAGATAAAATGTCACCTTTATCAGATACAACAAATTTAGCTCCAGCAATGGCAGGAACAACTTTATTTGAACATATTAGACATATGCTCTATACTGTTACTCCTAGTATGATTATCGCACTAATTGTATTTGGAATACTTGGAATCAAATATGCTGGTAAACCTTTAGATACAGCTCAACTTAATGAAATATTTGCAGGACTTGAAGCTTCAGGTTCTCTTAATCCAATTCTTTTCCTTCCTCCAATTTTAGTTATCGTTCTTGTTGTTAAGAAGATGCCTGCTATACCTGGATTACTTTGTGGTGTTGCATGTGGCGCTATATTAGCTGTTATAATGCAAGGTGCTAACTTTGGTGACATTGTTAATGTTCTTAATGATGGTTATACTAGTGAAACAGGAGTTGCCATGGTTGATGAGCTTTTAACTCGTGGTGGCCTTCAAGGAATGATGTATACTGTATCACTAATCATGTGTGCTATGGTATTTGGCGGAATTATGGAACAATCCGGTATGCTTGGTGCTTTAGCAGAAAGCTTATTAAGATTTGCAAAAGGAACTGGCTCATTAGTTTTTGTAACAATTTTATCTTGTTTCCTAGTTAATGTATTAGCAGCTGACCAATATCTATCAATTGTAATCCCAGGTAGAATGTATAAAGATGAATTTGCAAAACGAGGGCTTCATCCTAAAAATCTATCAAGATGTCTTGAAGACTGTGGAACTATTACCTCCCCATTTATCCCATGGAATACATGTGGAGCATATATGTCAACTACATTAGGGGTTTCTTGCCTTGCATATGCGCCATATTGTGTATTAAACTATGTAAACCCAATAATATCAATTATTTATGGCTTTACAGGCTTCTCAATGGAAAAAATACAACCAGTAGATGTAACTGTAGAAGCATAATACTGCAAGTTAATATATTAAAAGCTAAAAGGTCATTGCTTATGCAATGACCTTTTTATATAGACTATTTTTTCTTCTTAATGTTTTTACCAACTAAGTATCCTACTAATACACCAGTACCCAGAGCTAATACAGTTTTCACTCTTTCAAATCTTAACTCTGCATCTGAAATTGGCTTAACATTGTTAATAATAACTGTATCCTTATCGCTAATGGTATCATTAGGGTATAAAGATGCTCCAACTAAACATAAATGATTAAATCTTTCTTCTGAAAAATTATTTGACAAGTCTTTAAGGGTATTAAGAAAATATTCCTTAGTCCACTTATCATCTTCTTCTAGATTTATACCATCATGGGTCTCAAATAAACCATCTATATTTTCTGTAGCATAATTTAGTGCATTTAATATCTTATCTGAGTTTTCTGGCTCTACTCTTACATATTCAATTAATGCTCTTCTTACCTCATCAATACTTTTTGACTTTATTGCTTCCTCAATTAAATTTAAACTTATTTCCATATGTTTTATCCCTCCTATCTAAGTTCAATTATAACCAATATATCTTATTCATATAATAATTAACTTTTATACTAATTTTCTAATAAAAGTATATAATAATTATATAGTTTAAAATGGTAAAATTCAATGTTTATTATAATAAAGTATTGAGTAATGTATTTATATTTATAAGGCAAAACTTGCCTTTAGTTAATACTATATAGTGTAGGGATATTTTATCCTTACTTTAAGGAGCAAAATGGTTATGGTGAGTTATGGATTATCTTTAGGTGGCGGTGGCTCTAGAGGTGCATATCAGTTGGGAGTTTGGAAGGCACTAATAGAACTGAAAATAAAAATAGACTATGTTGTTGGTACTTCTATCGGAGCTATCAATGGTGCCTTTATATGCCAAAATAATTATGACGCATTAGAAAAGCTATGGTTAACAACTAGTTTGAAAAAATGCTTTAGTATAGAGGATGAAATTCATGATGATTATAGGCTAAGTGCTATGGACTTACCTTTTCTTGCAAAAGCTATGTGGGTAGATGGTGGACTTAATCCCCTCCCGCTAAAAGAAATTCTTAAAGAAAATATTGATGAAGAAGCTATACGAAATTCTACAATTGATTTCGGTATTGTCACTATATGTATATCTAGTTTTAAACCCTTAGAAATATTTATTAAGGATATTCCACTCAATAAACTGACTGACTATATAATGGCAAGTGCTTCCCTTCCAGGTTTTCAAAAATTTATAATTGATGGTGACTGTTTTGTCGATGGTGGTTTATATAGCAACGTTCCATCTGAAATGTTAATAAATAAAAAATGCTTTCACATAATTGAAGTTGATATAGATGGCCCTGGCATAAGAAGAAAAATAAAAAATAAAAGCTCCATGGAGTTTATAGAAATAAAACCTCAAGAAAGTCTAGGCTCTATTCTAAACTTTGATCCTAAAATCATAGAAAAAAATATAAATCTAGGATATTTAGATACATTAAGAGCTTTTAAAAAGCTTAAAGGAAGTTATTATTATTTTTCTGAAGAAGGAACTAATACTAATAAGCTTCTTCAGAAAGCTTCCAGCAAGGAGGAAGAGCTATTGCTTAATGCCATTGGTTACAGTGATACCTTATATGATAAAATTACTTTTTTCAGGAGTTTAAAATGCTTAAAAGGAAGTGCTAGAACCATTCTTTCTAATAGCAATGATTCAATGCTTACAGCCATGGAAATTACTGCAGAAGCATTAAATATAGAAAGAAATAAAATTTACAACTATGATGAGTTGTTAAATAATATTATTAATATCACTTCAATGAAAAAATGTAATTTTGAAGATATAAATATTAAAGAGTATTTCTTAATGGAGAATTGTAACCTACAGGATTCTTCTTCAATAGCAAAATTGTTCAGAAAAACATTGGCACTTACCCTTCCAAAGGATTTTATAGCACACATGTTTTTAAGTTTCATGAAATATAGACTTAATTTATAAATATTATATTTTAAAATTGTTAAAAACTTTAATATAACTAAATGAGGACGATTATGTTATAATTGAAGTATAGCTTTATTTATTAAAGTGGAATGAATTATTTGGAGGATGATAAAATATGAATGTTGCCTTTTTTCTAACTCCTAAAAGTGAAGTAATTTTTGAAAAGGTAAGCTCTACAATGAGAAGAGCTATGGAGAGAATGGAATATCATAGGTATACGTCTATACCCCTTGTTGATGATAAAGGAAAATATATCGGTACATTAACTGAAGGCGATATTCTCTGGAAGATTAAGAATTCTTCTGAGCTGAGTTTAAAAGATACTGAAAACGTATTAATTAAAGAAATTCCAAGACATGTTAAAAACAAACCAGTATCTATTAATTCTGATATGGAAAGCTTAATTTTAGCTGCTAAATCTCAAAACTTTGTACCCGTGGTTGATGATTCAAATATATTTATAGGAATCATAAAAAGAGGTGATATCATCTCTTATTGTTATAAAAGGATATTTGAAGAAGATGATTGCAATCATTTCAGTGAATTCAAAAATATGACTAAAATAAGCTAAGTATATTTAAAGAATGAAAAAACTTCTTCTACATTTAAAATCATAAATGTAGAAGAAGTTTTTATTTTATAAACATATTTTCTTAGCATATATTCTATAAAATATCCCAAGAAGGCTTACTTTTTAGTAAAATAATGATATAATTTACCTTATAAGTATAAATATTGTAAGAAAGAAGGTTTTAGTATTAGTAGCTCTATTAAAAAGAAAGCAAAGTATAAAAAATCAGAAAAATTTACGATTTCCAGATTTATATTTGAACGAATGTACATTGTAGCTATTATTGTATTAATAATTATGTTAAGTATTTTCTATAACAAAAATGAAGTTACAAATAAAAAGCTACTAGCGTCTTTGAGGGATACGCCATCTACTTACACTGTTACTGATGCAATTAGTGATAATAATTTAGTTGACTATTATGGCATAATAACTAATTTAAATTTGCTATATGACTTTGTAGATGATTGTAAAGCAAATAAAACTTCAAAACTCATCTTTACTTCTTGTAACGATTCAGAGGAAATTGTAATAAAAACGGCTCTGTATAAAGGCGGAAAAATATACGTTAATGTAGATAATACAAGAACAAATAGTGAGGACAAAAGTATCACAAGCTACAAGTACAATGATTTTGAACTAGTAAATGATGACGATAAAATACAATTAACCTTTACCAATAAAGATGATGAAATGGCATTCTTCAAGTATAATAAAAATGTAGAGGCAAGCAATTAATGCTTTCCTCTACATTTTTATTATATATTTTAATCTTGAATTTTAATTGCACGTATTGCATTTAGCACTGCTATTAAAGTAACTCCAACATCGGCAAATACAGCCATCCACATGTTTGCTAGACCTAAAGCTGCAAGAATCAGAACTAATATCTTAACGCCTAATGAAAATATTATATTTTCCATTACAATCTTATGAGTTTTTCTTGCTATCTTTATAGCTGTAGCAATTTTTCTAGGGTCGTCAGTCATAATAACAACATCAGAAGCTTCTATGGCTGCATCAGATCCTACTCCCCCCATGGCTATCCCAATATCTGCCCTAGCTAAAACTGGTGCATCATTGATTCCATCTCCGACAAAGATAAGTTTTCCTGTTGAAGATAACTCCTTGTGCAATTTTTCAATTTCTTCAACCTTTTCATGGGGCATTAATTCACTTCTCACATGATCTAAAGATAGGTTCTTAGCTACATAAGTACCTATTTCTTTATTATCACCTGTAAGCATAACAGTCTTTTTAATACCTATTGACTTAAGTTTAGAAACCGCATCCTTGGAAGTCTGTTTTATTTTATCTGAAATTACAATACTTCCAACAAATTCTTCATTTTTTCCTACGTAGACTATAGTCCCTACACTATCACATTTATCATAAACTATTTTCATTTCATCCATTAACTTATCATTACCTGCATAAATATGATTTCCATCGTAGAAAATCTTAATTCCCTTACCTGCTATTTCTTCAAAGTTTTTCACCTTTGTTTTATCAATAGTGAAATTCATATTAGATTCATAATTATATTCTAGAATAGATTTAGCTATAGGATGATTAGAAAATACTTCTGCATGGGAAACATACCTAAGTAATTCATTATCCTTGAAGTTATTACTAGGTATAATTTCCGTTACTTTAAAGTTTCCTTCTGTTAAAGTACCAGTTTTATCAAAAACTACAATCTCTGCTTTACTCAGTGATTCAAGATAATTTCCACCTTTTATTAAAACTCCACTTCTAGATGCTCCTCCAATACCTCCAAAGAAGCTCAAAGGTATCGATACTACTAATGCACAAGGACAAGATACAACTAAAAAGGATAAAGCTCTATATAACCATACTGAAAAATCTTCCCCTAGGAAAATTGGTGGTATTATTGCTAAAGCCACAGCTAGTCCTACAACTATAGGTGTATAATATCTTGCAAATTTAGAAATAAATTTTTCTGTTGGAGCTTTTTTATTAGAAGCACTTTCAACTAACTCCAAAATTTTTGATACTGTAGATTGTCCAAATTCTCTTAATACTTTTATATGCAATAAAGAAGTTTTATTTATTGTTCCTGCCAAAACTTCTTCTCCCACATTTATCATTCTTGGAACTGATTCACCAGTTAAAGCTGAAGTATCAAGTTGAGAACGTCCTTCAACTACAACTCCATCTAAAGGTATCTTTTCACCGGGTCTAATTACTATAATATCATTAATTCTCACGTCTTCTGGAGATACTTTGGATACCTCACCATTATTATTTCTAACATTTGCATAGTCAGGACGGATATCCATAAGATCTGCAATAGATTTTTTAGATTTTTTAACAGCTAACTGTTGGAAAAACTCTCCTATTTGATAAAACAACATAACACCAATAGCTTCTGGATATTCACCAATAGCGAAAGCTCCAATAGTCGCTATACTCATCAAAAAGTTTTCATCGAAGATGTCTCCCCTAATAATATTTCTTCCTGCAGTAATCAATATATCATTACCAATAATTAAATACGCAAGAAGATAAAGGCCTAAGCTGATATATCCATCCATAAAAATTGCAGCTACTGAAATAACAGCACCTATTATCAACTTAATAACTTGTGATTGCACTGAATTTTCTGATATTTCATCATGGGAATGTGAATGGCTATGCCTCGATTTGGTTTTACTAATCACAAAATCTTTACGTTCAACCATATCACTAGCAGTCTCTGATTGATGTATTGATTTTATAGGCACATTTACCTTTATACTGCCATTAATAGGTTTAGTAATTTTGCCCTTATTAATTCTTATCGGACTTTTTTCAATCTGTAAGCTTTTATCTTCTTTTATAATCTCTTTTACCCTTACTCCATGTTCAATTCTAGTAGAAATTTCAGATACATCGTTAAATATCCTAAGGCCATCCACCTCTTCTTTTAATTCTAAGATAGCTTTAGAGGTAAGGGTATTTACTATTGCATTATCTACATAATTCAACTGATTTAATTCTCTTTCAATTTTCATAGCGCAATTGGCACAATGTAATCCTTTAATTTCATAAACTCTTTCTATTAGCTTCATTACTCTCCCCCCTTAGTTTGTTACTGCTTATTCATTTACGTGATTAAGACCCTTATAAAATATATCCTTTACATGGTCATCATCTAAGGAATAGTATACAACTTTTCCGCTTTTTCTCATTTTTACAAGCCTACTCATCTTAAGAACTCTAAGTTGATGTGAAATTGCTGAATGAGTCATATTTGTTAAGGCCGCAATATCACAAACACAAGCTTCAGTATTCATTAATATATTTAGAATTTTTACTCTTGTAGGATCCCCCATACATTTAAACAGATTAGCTAATTCTGCAACAGTATTCTCACCAAGGTTTTTTCCATTTAATTTTTCTATTACTTCATCGTGAATAATATTTTGAGTACATACATCTTTGTAATCCATAAAACTCCTTCTGCACATGTGAACATATGCTCATATATAGTATATTTATATAGTAGTAGCTTTTATTCCTCATGTCAATGATATGATTGTAATTTCTATACTTTATTATAGAGCGGAGGTCCTGTTTAGGTTCTAGTTTCTAGAAAATATTTAAAGGCATGATATATCTTCGCTATCCTGCCTTTAGTTTCATAGATATTAAATTATTTTATACTAAAAATATAAATCAATTATTTTTTCAGCTAACCGTTTATTTTGATTTGCTGAATTTAAAAGTGATAATACTAAAGATAATAACTCCTTATAATCCCCTGTAGAAATATTCTCTTCATTAGGATTATAAAGTTCAGAAATTTCTTCAAAAATCTTTGATACCTGTTTTTTTTCTTCTTCTATCTGTTTTGATTTCATAAGGATATACTTTTCATATAAATCTATGATATTAAAATTATCATCTTCTACTGAAAGCTTTTCTATCATGGGTCGGAATATTTTCTTTATATCACCTATTGACAATATTTGCTTCATGTCATAAGTTAAAATCATAAGTAATATATGCTCTTTCGAATATTTCTTATTTTTTATTGGAAATAGAAGTTTATCCTTAGCATAATTATTAATCATAGTTTTAGTCAAAATCTTATCTGTATCATATCTTTTAGAACTACTTAAATTATTTTCAAATAGTTGAATGACTTGATCCATATAAAGATCAATATTAGGTATTTGATTTGCATGTATTTCTTCATCAAAGT
>DALZNT010000131.1:0-8278 GCA_032005505.1 Clostridium sp.
GGATATTATTTAAAAAAGCCACATGAGCCATAGCTGCACCTTCCATATCAACACAGTAAGGTTCATACTCTTCTACGATTTTCCCCCTTATTTCCTTATCTAAAACAAATTTATCACCAGTAACTATTCGTCCTATATGATAATTACATTCCTTTAATTCTATATCCGAAAATGCCTCAATAGCAACTCTCTTTAAATATTCATTTGCATTAAATTGTTCTTTAAAAGGAAACGTAGTTTTCATCTGCATCTTTCCAACATCATGGTATGTAACATTGTGACCTATTACAATATCGCATATGCACACATCCGACCTAAGGCTACCTGCTATACCAAAGTTTATCATATGAGTTACATTAAATTTAGTGGCTAAAATTTGGGCGCAACATGAAGCATTAACCTTTCCTAATCCACAAACTGAAACTACAACTCTTAATCCTTTATAATATCCTACATAAAAATTAAATCCTGCATACTCAACTTTTTCCTCAATTTCCATTGCATCTCTTACGTAAACAATCTCCATATCCATAGCTACAAGTATTCCTATAATCTTCATAGTAACCCCCTAAATTAAACAACTCAACATTAATCCATAAATGTTAATCATAAATTTCATAAAAATGATATATTTAAATATATCATACTATATTTTCCTATTTTTTACCATATATTTTTACATTAAATGTAAGAATTGTTTTTAATATATATCTATACATCTATTATGGTACTCTATTATTAATGCTTTTTATAAAACATTTAAAAGGACAACCCCTCTTAAAGGAACTGTCCTATTATTATATATTTTAAAACCATTGCAGGCTATCAACTAAATAAGCTTTTCAAGAAGGTTATAAAATGACTATCTAAAGAAGTATTTAGAATAATTCTTTCCATTTAATATATACGGATATTTCACATAAAATTTAGTACATATTTAAAAATTATATGTGAATATTCCGTTAATTTACTTTAGGATTTCGAATCTATTATTTTCACACTATATAATTAACTGAAAAAGGCAGCTATCTTTAGCATAGCTGCCCTCACAATCTACCTATTTACTATTTCAAACTACTTAATATAAAATTCTCACACTGATTTTTCATTACTAAATCAGTGTTTACTCTGCCTGTGTTAAAAGTCTTTTCATTACATCTCTCATTTTTCTTTCTTCAACTTCTTCATTTCCAATTATGACAATTACTTTTATGTCATTATCTGAAGTATCCCATTTATATGCTTTAGCATCAATAAGAGCTTCATCTGGTAAGTAATCTTCCATATCTAGAGCCATCTCTTCTGCTAAACTTAGGTATTCATCAAATAATTCGTCTTCTTCCATTTCCTCTGGATTGAAGTCGTCATATTCTTCACCTATAATTTCGTTTAAAGTTGAAACTTTAACTCCAAGACAGAAAGCGTGCATATCGTCTCTCTTGGTTCCCTTTGTCATATCTTTAACTACGTTGAAATCAGTTTTGCTTTCTATTATTTCACTAATTTCCTTTTCGTTCATTGCATTGTTTCCAAATGGTATGTACATAAACTCATCTCCTCTTAGGTTTTTCTATCCTTATGATTATAATCCAATACTGGTAAAATTAAAACATTATACGCAAATAATTTTTCGATAAAAAACCACCTTTAAGATTATGACTTAAAGGTGTATATTAATAAAAATTGGTTCTTCATATATATTTACTTAAAAAAGTTTTTCTTTATTTCACCTAGGAATATGATAACCGCTAAAAGGTCTGCTGAACCTCCAGGGCTTACATTGTCCTTTATACATGTCTTTTCAAAGTTTAAAGCAGCCTCAGTTCCTTTTGAACTTTCAAGACCTCCTAAAGCTATAATTTCTTCAGCTTTTTTTTGTATCTCATGAAGCTTTTCTATACTTTGTCTATGAACTATGGTGCTATCTTCTACCTTAGACATAAGTCTTAGCAAAGTGTGGGCATATAGATCATGCCCTTTAAGATTTGAACTCAGATAGTTTGGTATAATTTCTTTGAACAGCACTGGAAGACCTGATTTAACCTCACCTCTAATGCCTGTAAATCCATAGTTAACGTATAGTTTTTCACCATGAGTTAACTTCACCTTCTTATCTATATCCTTAAAATCATCAAGAATGTTTTCACACATATCTTTTAGAATTTCTTCTATTCTTCCAAAACTAGCATTTTCGTACATAGCCTTAGCTATAGCTGCTGTAAGAATTCCAACTAAGAATATCATACCCTTATGAGTATTGACTCCATTAGTGGCTTCAAACATAGCTTTTTCACAATCCATGCCAATAAATCTTATAACTTCGAAAATCTCCTTAGGATGATGATATGAATATCCAAGGGATGCCATGTCCTTAATATAAGGTGCAATTGCAAAGCTGCTATCCACAAATGTATAGTAATCCATATCCTTATGAGACCCCATGGTGCTAGGTGAAACTAGTCCAAAGGAAGGCATAGTAGAGACTTCAGATATAATTCCTTTTAAAGCAAACTGAGATATGTTATAAGCTAGATTATCTCTACCCTTTATATAGTCCATATACTCACTGAATTTTACTTCAAAGTAATTTTTAATATCCTCAAGGCTGTGACTTTGAGCTCTAGAACAAATCCTTGCTTCTTCATCACATATAAAACATCGTCTTGGACCCTTACCCAAATCACTTCTTGAAATTCCACATATCTCTTCAAAGTTAAAACGTTCATTCTTCTTTAGATAGTATACATCTAAGTCTACACATCTTCCAAGAATGTGATTCTCTTCTAGATCTACAAGGAATTTCTTTACTGTAATATGGTCTATATCAAAAATAAAATGCCCTATGTAACCCTCTTTGCTTCTGTACTCTTCACAAAATATAATATGCTTTTTATGAAAGATTGAAATCTCATTGCAAATCATCTTAGCAATGCTATCTGTAACATAATTTGATTTTTCAATGCCTGGATAATTTATCCTAACAGTAGCTAGGCTCAATCCCTTACTACTTCTTAAAATTTCCTCCTGATGTTCAACCCTTCTATCTCTATCTCTTAAAAATAACTCTATCTCTTCTACCTGCTGCATATTAATTCAAGGATATAAATTATACCCTACTCCTTCCTACATATACTCTTCCACTTTAACTAATTTACTTAAAGAAAATCTTTATATTTTTCTATTTTATAGTAAAAATTTAATGTGGTTTATCAGAAACCTTCAGCTTCTCAATTATAGCTGCTCCTGCTTCACTATTTAAGAATTCAAAAGTTGTTACTGGAACAATTTCTCTCGTTTCCTCAATTTTACCTTCTTTCAGAAGAGCTCTTACTCTTGAAGCACTTATAGCCTCATTCCCTTGTTCAGCTCTCTCAATAAGTTTCACTTCAACACCATACTTAGGAAGGATTTCCTGAAGTGTTTCATTATATGTATTTGTAACCTTACAATAAGGCTCTGTTCCTACATAACGTCTAACAATATTAAGTTCTTTACAGAAGTACTTTCCAAATACATTACCATCAATCTTTGTGTACTCCTTTAAAATATCATCATCTTTTCTAAGGAAATAATTTGGGAAAGTCGCTGAAGATATAATATACTCTCCACCTGGAATTACAGTAACATTCGTAAGTTCCTTAACGCCCTCTTTAATAAGCTCAAATCTATTTTTAAATGGAAATGCAGATTTGTCCTCTTCAACCACAAATATAATTACATTTTTGTTTTCTTTAGCTGCTGTATCTACAATGTACTTATGACCAAGAGTGAATGGATTACAGTTCATAATTAATGTAGCATATTCCTCATCGTCCTTTAAATTATAGTTCTTCTTTAAAGATTTTAAATAATTCTTTATGTTTATATTACCAGTCTCTAAAAGACTTACTTTATCAGTACTAACAATTACATTATATCCAAGACCTTCAAATAAAAAGTTATTCTTAGGCTTTGTAAATATAAAATTGTGATATATATTCTGCTCAAATAATTTATTTGTTATATCTGTAATAAGAGTTCCAGAAATACCTTGCCCTTGGTAATTTTCATCAATGGCAAAGCACTTAACTATATTATTCTTCTTAGAACAAGTAGCAATTATTTTTCCGTCATCTTCAATTACTATAGTATAATCCACATCGTCATACTTTAAATCGAATCCACTTAAAAATTCACTAACTCTATTTACTTCTCTACTTGATTTAAGATTTACTCTCTCCGTACTAAAGTACATAAACTCCACCCCTTAAACTTCAAAAACTATATAAAACTAATTTTATTATAAAAAATCATATATTACTATTATAAATCAAAATATCTTCTAACTACAGTAATAATTACTAATGCAACTAAAAATAAAAATACTGTAATTAAGCCATCCCAGTTATTTCTAAATTCATATTTTTTCTTTACTCTTGCCATTTCTTCTGCTTCTTTAAATAATCCCTCTTGACGAGCCTCATGCATAAGTTCCTTATTTGATTTCCTTTGTTTTTTAGCCATAGTTTTCAGCTCCCTTCTTTTGTTTTCTGACCTTATGTTTTGCATCATACTTTCATATTATTTTCTGCTTATTGTTATTTGTTATACTTTCTAATTAAGCCTTAATATTATTGAAACTCAACCTCACTATGTTCTGTTGAGTAAATTCCACTAGCTAAATCAAAGATTTAGAGTGTCATTTAAAAAAAGAGTGTTGAAATCAACACTCTTTTTATATTTAATCTTCTATTAGAAGAATATACCGAACATGATACTTGCAACGATCAGCATGATTCCTCCACCTAAACGTGAAGAGATTTGAGCGAATGACATTAAGTTCATTCTCTTAGCTGCTGTAAGAACTGCAACGTCTCCTGAACCACCTCTGTTAGCCATACATAGACCAGCAGATATAGCTGTTTCGATTGGGTAGAATCCTACTAACCATCCAACAAGTCCTGATCCTAATATTGCTCCCAAAACTACTAGAGTAGCGATAACAACGTTAGCGAAGTTGAATGCAGCGATTAACTCACCAAGGTCAGTCATAGCGATACCAACACCAACCATGATAACTAATAAGAATTGTTTAGAGAAGAATGCTTGAAGTTTCTTAGCTCCTTCTTTTAATTCCTCTGGGATTACGTTAGCTACGTTAGCTACTGCTACTAAGATAACCATCCAAGCGAATCTGTGGATATCAATTTTAACATTAATTCCCATTAAGTTGAATTCAGGTATTATTAAAGTTTCAGCAAAGATGTTTCCAAGTACATAGAATGTACATGCAAGGATTAATCCGCAAGCTACTTCTCTACCTGTAACTTTGATAACTTTAGTATCTTCTAATTTAGATATATCTTCTGCATTTCTGATAAGCTCTCCGTTACCGTTGAACTTAGCACCAATCTTAGTTTCACCAATCTTGTTAAGAACAGATCCAGCGATGATAGCTATGATGTTAGCTATTGTTAATATAGATAGTGCGAATGATAACCATGCTCCTGCATCTCCACCAGTAACACTAGAGTAGATTTCAGACATTGGTATAGCACCAGCTCCAGTACCACCACCCATGATAGGTAATACATACTTAGTAGCTATATCAGCCATTGGAATTCCGAATATAAGTCCTCCAATTGAAGCTAAACCGAATGCAGCAGCAACTCCTCCAAGGATTGCTGGAAGGTAACCAGCGAAAGCTTTTAAAAGAAGTTTTCTGTTAACTGATAATATAGAACCAGTTATAAGAACTGCTATAAATAAGTCAAGGAAGTCAGCTGTATCCATTAAAGTTATAACAGCGTCAACACTTGCTTGAGGTATTATTCCCCAGTAAACTAAAGCCGCAGATCCTAAGAATGCTAGAATTGGACCACCACCAACGTATTCATTCCATATTGGAATTCTGTCACCTACAGTAGCAAATAATATTCCTACAGAGTAAAGTAAAGCGAATGCTCCTACTGCATTATTTGGTAAATATCCTGCTGTTGAAGCGAATAATACGATTGCAGCTATCGGAAGCATGATGTACCAAGGCATTCCAAACATTTTAAATGTGCCTTTTTTTTCTTCGATAAGATTTGGCATAATTAATCCTCCTAAATAAGTTATTATAATTTCAAACTAAACTCTGCAACTGAGACAGAGTTTAGTAGAATTAACTAGGTTTTTCTTTCGTAAATTAAGTATGTTTTCCTTAGTATAAACTATATTGGTTTTCTTAATTACTTCTTTAATTTTTTGATTACGTCGATGATACTTCCATCTCTGTATTCAACAACTGCAACTACTTCATCAGTGAACTCTAATTCTTTTGGAGTTCCGATTAATTTTGTAGCCATAGTTCTTAACTCTTCCATTGTTATTATTGGAAGACCTGCCTTTTGGAATCTTTCTAAAAGATCTTTTCTTCTTGGGTTAACAGTTACACCGTAATCTGTAACAACTACGTCAACTGTGCTTCCTGGAGTAACTACAGTAGTTACTTTATCTATAATTGTAGAAATTCTTCCTCTTGTTAGTGGTGCAACTAAGATTGACATGTTTGCCATAGCTGCTGTATCACTATGTCCACCAGATGCAGCTCTGATAACTCCATCTGATCCAGATATAACGTTAACGTTGAAATCTGTGTCTATTTCAAGAGCACTTAAGATAACGAAGTCTAATTTGTTAACTGCTGCAGATTTATTTCCTATGCTTGCATAGAAGTCTGCGCTAACTTCAACGTGCTTCTCGTTTCTTCCTATAGATTCAGCTGCTTTAAGGTCAAAGCATTGAACGTCGAATAATTGATCTACAAGATCTTCCTCTAATAAATCAACCATTGGTCCAGTAATTCCACCTAAAGCATAACTTAACTTAATTCCTCTTTTTATAACTTCATCTTTAACAAATCTAGTAACAGCTAGAGATGCTCCACCACTACCAGTCTGCATTGAGAATCCATCTTCAAAGTATGGAGATGCTGTCATTACTTGTAAAACTCTCTTAGCCATTAAAAGCTCTTTTGGGTTTGAAGTAAATCTTGTAGCTCCAGACATGATTCCTTTAGAATCTCCAATCTCTTCAACTACAGCAACGTAGTCTACTTGAGTTTGAGGGATACTTTGTGGGAAGTTTGGATAAGCTACTACAGTATCAGTTACTACAACAACCTTCTCCGCATATTGAGCATCTACTTTAGCATATCCTAAAGATCCACATACTGATTTTCCTTTAACTCCGTTAGCATTACCCATACAGTCTGCTGAAGATGCAGCAATGAATGCTACGTCTATTTTAACGTCTCCAGATGTTATAGCTCTTGCTCTTCCACCGTGAGATCTGATAACTGCTGGTTTATCTCCAAGTAGTCCTTCAGAAACTGCATTTGCAAGTTTTCCTCTGATTCCACTTGTTTCTATTCTATTAACAACTCCATTTTCAATGTGAGCTACTAATCCGCTGTGTGCGCTTGTTAATGAAGATGCTGCAATTCTTAGGTTTTTAATTCCCATTTCTGCTAGTGTGTCTACTACCATCATTACAAGCTTATCTCCTGCTCTGAAGTGGTGGTGGAAAGATATTGTCATCCCATCTTTAATTTCACACTTCTCGATAGCTTCTCTTAAAGATCCAACGATTTTATCTCTTTTTACATGTTCTTTTAAGTTTTCGCTATCGCTTCCGCTTAATCTATCTGCTGGTACGTTAGCAAATGGGGCAACGTATGCTTTTCTGCTTTCATATCCAGGTATTGTATTTAATAAGTTAGAATCTATTCTCTTTGTATTACTCATTATCTTCGCCTCCAACTAAAACCCCTGCTGCTTTAGCAAGTTCTAGAACTCTTTGAGCTCTTTCTATAATTGGTTTATCAACCATTTTACCATCTACAGTGAATACTCCTCTGTTTTCTCTTAGCGCTTCTGCTGTAGCATCAACTATTTTCTTAGCCTTAGCTATATCTTTTTCGCTTGGAGTAAATACGTCGTGGATTAACTCAACTTGTCTTGGGTGAATTAGTGACTTACCACCGAATCCCATTCTCTTAATTAAGTTAGCTTCTTTTAAGAATCCTTCATCATTGTTTACATCAGCGTAAACTGTATCAAGAACTTCAAGTCCACAAGCTCTTCCAGCCATAGCAATCATTCCTCTAGCTGTGTATAGCTCGTCTCCTTCTGGAGTTCTTGTAGTCTTCATGCTTGTTACGAAGTCTTCTCCGCTAATAGCCATTCCTATTAATCTCTTAGTAGGCGCTTTAGCTATTGAAAATGATTGCATAACTCCTACTAAGAGATTAATA
>DALZNT010000132.1:0-8007 GCA_032005505.1 Clostridium sp.
ATTATAGATATAAATCTTATCAAATTAGTTCTTTGACCAAGACCTATAGCTACCTCTTCACCAAGACTTAGAATTGTTATTTTTGGCGCCATTATAATTGCTGCTAAGGTCCCAGATCCACCTATTATTAATAATAGCTTTACACCTTCCCACTTTGCACTTACTAGTCCACCTGATATCCAAAAACTAAGTTGTTGAGATAAGTTAAAGTACATAGCAACTCCTAATGCTAATGATATAAGTAATGTACCTAATGCCGTTCCTGCTAATGTTAGTTTCACAGGGTCAACCTTTCTTCCAGCCTTAGAGCTAAAAAAGTATACTAAAAGCCCACTAATACTAGCCCCAAGGAATGCAAATACCATAAGACCTGAACTTCCTATACTAATACTTGGAATCATCTTTTGAAGAACAAATGCTATTGCTATGGCAAAGGTAGCTCCTTGAGTTATTCCCATTACTGAGGGTTCCGCAATAGGATTTCTAGTAATCCCTTGCATGATTGCACCTGAAACAGCTAAAAATCCACCCACTAAGATTGCTGCCACTGCTCTTGGCAACCTTACATCTCTTATTATATTAGACTCTAAGCTATTATCTTTTGAAAACAAAGCGTTAACTATAGTTGAAAAATCTATATTCTTTGCTCCTACAGATATTGATAGAGCCATACCAGCTACTAAAAGTATAATGCCTATAATAATCAACAAAAAGGTTCTATTTTTTTTCTTTGAGCTACCCATCCTTCATCCTCCTAAATGAAAACAAGAGGTGTGAAAAACGAATTACATCAATCACACCCTTTAAAACAATATAATCTACTACTTAATTAATTCATTCTTTAAATCTTCTAATAAAAGTAACTTTCCAATTGGATTATAAGATTGACTGAAGAACGGACTTGCATCTAAAATTGTAACATTACCTTCTTTAACCGCTCTTATGCTTGGCCATACTGAACTAGCCTCTAAATCAGCCTTATCTGCTTCTGTACCTATAAGAATTATATGGTCTGCATCTATTTCAGTTAATCCTTCCATAGTTAGCATAGGTAGTGTGATTCCATCTTGTGCTGGTAAATTCTCTGGTCTTTTAAGTCCCATATTATCATTTACAATCGTACCTATACCTGCATCACTAAATACCATAAATTGTCCTGCACTTGCAAGTACTGTTAAGTAGCTTTGCTCGCCGTTAGCTGCTACTATTTCCTCACCATAAGCCTTAGCTGTTTCATCATATTTTGTTAACCACTCTGTAGCTGCTTCTTCCTTGTCAAATAATGCTGCTACATGATTTAGTCTACCTCTCCAATCATTTCCATAATCTTTTATCATAACAGTTGGAGCTATAGCTACTAATTGGTCATAAATTTCAGCTTGTCTATCACTCATTATAATTAAGTCAGGATCACATGCAAGAATTGCTTCCATATCCATAGTTTCCATCATTGAATGTCCAACTACTTTAGTACTTCCTAGCTCTTTTTCCACATAACTTGCTACCTTTGTTGTATCATAAGAATCTACGTTAGCAGTTCCTACTGGTGTATATCCAAGGATAACTAATTCTTCACTACTTCCTGAAATATCTACTATTCTCTTTGGCTCTGCTGGTATTTCTACCTTACCCTTTAAATCTTCTACTACTCTCACTTCTGTATCATTACTTTTATCATCAGTTGATGTTGATGAACACCCAACCATAACTGTCATTATACTAGCAGTTAACACAATTGCAATTAATGTCTTTAATTTCTTCACTTTTCTTCCTCCTAAGTTTTTCTATCTCACTTTATTGATAACGATTATCATTAATATGCGTTTATTATAATCATTCACTTTTACATAGTCAAGTGTTTTACTCAACTTTGAAATATTCCAAAATTTCAGTCTATACAGGCATAAAAAAAGATTTGGAAATTAGCAAATTATCTCCAAACCTCTCTTGCCTAAAAATCTATTTAATTAATGAACCTCTAATACGCTATTTAAGTCATTTTCTCTACTTCCATACTCTTTTCATATTAAAAACCTCTTGGATATACCCCCATAGAGAAATTGGTGACATTAAAAGCTGATAACCTAGAAGAAACCCTATAAAAGCAAGTCTATTTTTTCTAACCTTAAGGTTAAAAGAATTGAAAACTTTTCTCTTTTGATATCTTAAAAGAATCCCAAAGCTAAAAATAGTCATTGGCAACACTAAAATCACCATAGGACCTACTATATAAAACTTTCCTAATAAAGCTAATATGCATCCAGGTATAAAAAAGAATGTATAGGATAGGTCCATATAAGGTATCAAAATATCTACAAAGGTTAAAAACTTACAGTATATATTAGGCTGTTGCCACGGTTTTACCAGCCTTAATCCCTCAATCATTCCTCTTGCCCATCTAGAACGCTGACGTGCAAAATGCTGTAGTTTAGTTGGCACATCAGTAAAGGAAATTGCATAAGGTTCAAAATATACTTTATAATTTTTAGCCAGCATATGCCAAGTTAAAACTATATCCTCACCTATGGCATCAGACCATCCGCCTATTTCTTTGACTATGTCCGTCTTATAAATGCTGAATGCTCCCTGAGCAACTAAGGTTCCCTGAAACATTCCCTGCATTCTTTTTATAGAAGTTATACTTAAAAAATAATCCCATTCTTGAAGTTTAGCTAAAAAATTATCTCTACTATTTCTCACAAGCACCGATCCAGCTACTGCCGCTATCTCCTTCGGTGCACTATTAATTCTAGCTACAAGTTTTTTAATGGCCTGGGGATGAAGTAATGTATCTGCATCAAGGGTTATGGTGTACTTTGTAGTAGATAGTTTTAATCCTTTATTAAGTGCATTAAACTTTCCAGGGGTAGGTTCATCTACACAAGTCACATTCATATTCAGCTCTCTCTTAGCTCTTGCTACTTCCGCTACTGTATTATCACTTGAGTTATTATTAATAACAATGGTATTAATTTTACCTTTGTATTGCTGTTCCTTAATATACCTTAAAGTTTCAAAAATCCCAACTTCCTCATTATAAGCCGCCACCAAAATAGTAACCTCATCTGATGGATTTTCATCTTTAAATTCTGGTTGCTTGTCCATTAATAAACTACAAATCAGAAAAGCATTCATAAATCCAGGTACATAGGCAATTCCACCTATAATAAATATAGCTATAAATTTATTAGTAACCTGTGCTAAATCTTCTATCCATGGTATAGATAAATACACAGAGAATATAACCCATAAAATAGAAAAAGCCAAGCTCATATAAAATTTAACTCTTACCGGGATATAAAATTTTCTTTCCTTTTTTCCCATTTAATCCGCCTTTCTTTTCTGACGTAACACGCTATCACTAGGATGGATTATACCACAATAATTTTCAAATCTCCATGGATAAAATATGTAAATGGAGCATCTATCAGATACCCCCTATATTCTAGTTTTCCAAAAGGTCTTTATTATTTCTATATCATTAGTTTTTTTCTTAATTGGTAACGAATTGAATACAATATCCTTATATCTACTTCTAGACCTATCACTTATCCTTGGATCTAGAATAGCGACTATTCCCTTATCATCCTGTTTTCTTATGAGCCTTCCAACACCTTGTCTTAGCTTAACTATCATAAGAGGTACACTTACTTCCATTAAAAAATCTTCACAAGTATTTCTCTTATATTCAATAATTGGGTCAGGAACTGGAAATGGAAGTTTGAAAATTATTACATTAGATAGTGCTTTCCCTGGCACATCTATCCCTTCCCAAAATGTTCCTGTGGCTAAAAGTACGGAGTTTTCCTCCTCCTTAAATTCATGAAGTAGTTCATCTTGGGATGATGAAGCTCTCTGCCTTAATAATTTATATCCAAGTTTTTTTCCTTTTAGAATATCATAAACCTGCTTTAAATCGCTCTTTGCTGTAAATAGAATTAACGCTCTTCCTTCAGTAATTTTAATAAGCCTTTCTATTTCCTTTGCACCCTCTTCTATAAATTTCGCTCTATCCTTAACTGGATGAGGCATATTTTCTCTATAATATAAAATAGCATTTTTATTGTATGGAAAAGGTGATTCCTTTGGTATCGATAAAAAACCATCTTTTACTGGAAATCCTGTGCTTTTTATAAAATATTCGTATACCTCTTCCTCAGTTCCGTCCTGCTTATTTGCAATAGTCGCAGAAGTTAATATGGTAGTTTTCAACTTATCAAAGTAAAGAGATTTTATTTCGCTATCCATATTCTTAGGGCAAGCAAAAATCTTGATATTCCTATCTTTTTCTAACCAAAATAAATAATTACTTCTTGGAGTATTCATTTGCTTAAAGAAGTTCTTTAGATTCTCAATCTCCTCTAAAATATCTTCTGGTATTGAATTGTCACCATTTCTTCGAAGGCCATTATATATGTATTTAGTAATCCCTTCTGCTTTACCTATTGGCTCCCTAATATCATATAGATTCACAAAAAACTTTTCCATATCCTCTGGATTATCGCTTTTTTCCAACTGGTAGTTAACTTGAATATTTAGTTCCTTAAATACATGGTTTAGCAGAGTCATTAACTCTCTAATCTTTTCATAAATATGCTCTCTTAAATCATAATCTTTAACTCCATTTTTACCTTCCATGAGGATACTTCTTATACTATCCTTACTAAAGCTTTCAATAAGTGAAGCTCTAACTTTCTCCTCTAAATTATGCGCCTCATCAACTACAATAACATCTGCTTCTGGATTTAAAAGACCCTTTTGTCCTCTTCTCAGTTTTTGAAGATGAACTGTAAGCAAGTCTTGATTACAAAGGATAACCCCCTCCGTAGTAAGCATATCCTTCCTTAACTCCATAAATCTACAGCTTTTAAAATGCTTACATTTACTATGGTCAGTCATTTCTACATTAACACTACTCCATAGCTCTTCATTTATATCCATACTAATATATCGTCTATCTACCTTACCACCATAAATATATCTATATAAAGTTTCAGCATCTTCATCTAACCCCTTCTGAACCTTAGGTTTTAAAAACTCATCTGCTCTTCTTTTACATGCAAAATGAGTCATTCCCTTTGCCAGAATAACCTCAGGCCTATGATTTATATATGAAGAAACTCTCTTTATATCCTCAATAAGCTGCTCTTGAAGAGCTATTGTGGACGTTGCAATAACAACTGGTTTATTAAACAACTTATTATAATAAAGAAGAGGGACAATATATGCATAGGATTTCCCTATACCTACACCAGCCTCAACAACGGTATGTTGTTTTTCTGCTATGGCATTACAAATATCTAAAGCCATGTCCTCCTGACCTTCTCTTTGTTCAAATCCCAGTCTTGGAATCTTCTCAATAAAAAACTTCCAAACTAAGGATTCTAGTTCCTCTTCCCTCGTTAAATCCTTAGGTTTAATATTTTCATTCTCCTTAGTAAACCAAAACATCTTATCTCCTTATTATCCCTATTTATAATCTCTTAATCTTATCTATATCCTAACATACTTTATTATAGCGTTAATTCCATCTAAAAATCTAGTAATATAGCTTACATCATCCTTTTCAACTAAACTTATTTGTGTTCTTTCAATAAGGCCGACATTGTCCGTAATGATATTATCAACACCCATTTTTATAGCATTTTCAGCCTTCTGTTTATCATTTATTGTCCATACATGAACCTCTTTATCAAGAGCATGCATACTGTAGACAAACTCTTCCTTAAGCATTCCATATTCCAAAGAAATAAAATCCACATTTAATTTTGTGAAGTCACCTATGCCAAAAGTTAAAATAAATCCCACATCTATAAGTGGATTAATCTCCTTAACCTTTTGCAGACTCTCATAGCTTTGAGAAGAAATTACTACTTGGTCCTCTAACCCTGCCTCAGTAATCATATTTGTTACTATTTCCGCAAGCTTATCATCCTTCTTCTTAGGCTTAAGCTCTATATTTAACTTTATATTATTCCTAGCTAAATTTAAAACTTCTTCTAATGTAGGAATTCTTTCATCCTTAAATTTCAAACTAAAATGCGAACCAATATCTATAGTTTTCACTTCTTCCAATGTCAGCTTTTTAATACTTCTGCTAGTTCCATCAATTCTTTTTAAAGTATTATCATGAAATAATACCACTTCATCATCTAAGGTAGTCATCACGTCAATTTCAGCATAATCTGCACCTTCAGTTATTGACTCAATAACAGCTGAAATGCTATTTTCAGGAGCCTTTAGATCACTTCCTCTATGAGCAGTAATTTGAACTTCCTTTTCCACAACATTGCTAAACACCGTAGAAAACCCCATGGTTCCGATGACTATAATAAATACAACTAATACTACTGCTGTAAACTTATTGTTATAATTAATGTGCATATTATAGGATTTGTTACTCTTAAAAAATTTTATTGGCATAAATATTCTTTCATTTACTCCGTAACATCTATATTTATAATATAATTCCACTAGAAATGAAATAAATAAAGGCATGGTTATAATAGATAAACATACATACCCAATAAAAAATACTATTAAACTAACATTGGTCAACATTTCTTGAAGTGCTGGCCTTCCTTCCATGCTAGTTATAAAAAATAATCCTATTCCTAAACATCCACCTAATAAGAATATTTTTAAAATAAAATTTACTAACACCCATATAATTATATACCCTAAAATTTTAAATTTCTCTTTTTTATAAATCCTTATGCTATGTTTAAAAGCAATTTTTAATGAAACATCCTCAATAACCATTGCAGGTATTGCAAGTACCCATCGTAAAAGCAAAATTATCATTGATATGACTGCTACTACAAAAATAACTTCTCCCCAACCAGATTTAGAAAGCTCTAGCTTAATAAATGCTGGTATTGATAGACTTCTTATAAATGAGTTGTATAATCCAACTCCAGTCAATGGTCCTATTATGGCAGAAATTAAAATAAGCCAAATCATATATATGCTAGTTAACTTTGGAGTTATCATAAAAAAGTTAATAGTTCCCTCTAGAGGACTTACCTTCCTCTGACTGTGAGATTTTTTTGCCATATAAGTAAGCACTCCAATTTCCACAAACATATCTGCAAATGAAAATAAGATTATCATAATCATATAAAAAATACCTTCATAGGTAAATCCAAACTTCATCATATCTTTATTGGTTATATTAGATACCCCAACATTAGCCATGAATTTGTTTAGCATAAAATAATTTATAGGTATAAAAATAAACAGAGTAAGAAGTTTATATGTCATTTCAAAAAACATCACTGATTGAAAATTATATTTAAAATTATTAAATGTTCTTTTAACTAAATTTCTTCCACTACCTTTTTCATACACAAATAATCACCTCCCCATTTTTTGAATGAATGATGAAAACTGAATAATTAATAATTTAGGATGAAACTCCTTGGAGTTTTCTCCATCACTCTTCATCGCCACCTTCGATGGCAATGTATCCCTCTTCTATCATTCTATTCTTAGGAATGAACTTTAATGAGGCTGAATTTATACAATATCTAAGTCCTCCAAATTCCTCTGGTCCATCACAAAACACATGCCCTAAGTGAGCATCTCCAGTTTTACTTCTTACCTCTGTCCTAACCATTCCATAGGTTTTATCTACCTTTTCTTTAATTACACTCCTATTTATTGGCTTTGAAAAAGCAGGCCATCCACACCCAGAATTAAATTTATCCCTTGAAGAAAATAGCGGCTCTCCTGTAGTTACATCAACATAGATTCCTTCTTCAAAATGGTCATCATATTCATTTATATAGGGTCTTTCCGTTCCATTTTCTTGAGTTACCCTATATTGTTCTTCTGTAAGTATCTCCTTAAGCTCTTCCTTTATTTTCTTTTTATATTTTGACTCCATATAGTTTACCTCCATTAAATTAATCTCTTTGTACTTTGTATTAGTATATCCTACTCTATATCTTTTGTTCAAATACCAAATAAAAAAATGGCTTCAAGGTTAATTACCCTAAAGCCATT
>DALZNT010000133.1:0-7938 GCA_032005505.1 Clostridium sp.
AAAATAATTGTATGTTTTAAAGTCTTTGCATCTACATCGAATGTGAATTTTCCAGAATAAGATGAGCGTAGGCCTTTCAAATATCTGTATTGTTGTTTTCTTCTATAAAACAAATTCCCTATTTTGTTTTGCATGGTTGTCAAATATATACCAATGATAAAAAGCAGTAAGGCATAGAAGAGACTTAACACAAAAGTCAAAATATTCAGCTCATTAGATTTCAAAGTATTGTTTAGATTGATATACAAATAAATACATGCAAGAGTAACAATAAAAACTAAAGAAAAGGCAATTGTCTTATAGAGCCGTTCATGTTTGGAGAAGATATAAAATTTCATTCTTCTGTTCTCATCCTTCCACAATGATTTCCTATAACGTTCCCGTATTCACGACGCCGAGAGGCTTAAGGCAGCGCAGCTGACCGGGTCCGTCAGGACTTAGCCTCGTAGGTGTGTCCGCCTGAATCATCTCCTTCGAAATCCAACTAGCGGACCGAGGGACCGTAGGTACCAAAGCGTGAATATATTGTTATGCGATTCCGTCTCTTTCTTAATTACATTCAAATAAGTATTTTACTCATATGAATAGTTATAAATTTCTTTGTTCCTATACCAATTATTTTTATGTCGAAAGGTTTGAAATCATATTTTGAATAAAAAGCTAGTCCTCTTGAATTCGTATTATGACAGGCTAATTTGAGTTTTTTAATTTTCAAATTATTTTTGGCTTTTTCAAGCATTATATTTAATAAATATTGAGAAGCTCCTGTCCCTCTATATTCTGGTGAAACAATTACATTTCCCAACCAGAAACTATTTTTATCAGACTCATCTGAATAAAAATTAGCATATGCTACCACTTCACCTGTTGCTTTATTTATTACAACTGTTGGTTCAAATCTATCCTTAGCTAAATTCATAATTTGGTCTGGTGTTAGTGGAAAAACAGATCTTGGACTAATATAAAATAGCTCTTCTTCTGATTGAGGAAATAAACTAATAGGTTCCAAATCTATTTTTTCAAGACTTCTATGTAGGTACACAACAACAACTCCCTTAGATGATTTCGCCTAACGTTGTTGTATTCATGAACCCCAAAGGGGTTGTCTGCTGAAATTCCTCCTCGAAATCCACCTTGCAGACCAAGGCTCCAAAGGAGACGCAGCTTGAATATTATGTTAGCCGAGGTTATTGTCCTCTTCGATTTAAGTACTCAGCGCCTTATCATTCCTTCATTCCATAAAGCTAAAACTACATCCATTTGTGAATTATACTTAATCTCTTGATCTCCAATGACTTCTTTCCACAATGTCCTTTGCTTTATATGCTTTATATCCTTGTCTGTATTGCTATCTAATAATATTTTTACTGCCTTTAATCCGTATCCTTTATTCTTTTTTGAATTTGTATAGTTCCCACTTGGAATACCTTCAAGTAAACCTTCTTCGCATAATCCTAAAAAGGTGTTTTTGGGACATCCTTTTGTCTGCGAAGCATTACCTTTCCCGAATATTTCTATTGTCATTTCATTCCATGCTTTAATTGGATTATCATGTTTATGTTCATTAAGATAATGGACAGTTCTCACTGCTGCTTCACCATATTTCCCCATAGTAATCCTTCTTTCTTTTTTACTATCGCAATAATTTCGGCTAACATCTAATCTATGTACTTCGTAAATACCACACTTCCTGCCTGATATCTGAACTACGTATATGATAACCTATACGGTGATTTTTGCGAAGAAAAATTTGGTGAAAAAGGGAGAATTATAGGGATGCTCAATCCCCATATCCATATGATCCAATTGGCTTTGAATACGATGAATATTTTTCATACTAACATGCGTATAGCGCTGAGCTTGTTCGTGCAATCGTATAACCGAGTAGCACCTGGATGTACCGTAGATCTTTCCCGTTTTCCAGCAAATGAGTGGCGAAGCGCATAAATACTCACCTTTTTTGCAATCCCTGCACGCTGTCTAGCTTCTTCAAAAAACTGCTGTAACGATTCTTTGATCGATTGGTTTTTTACTTACTAGCATTTCATTGACACAATCTACTTACAGATAACGGAAAATACTGATAGAATATACGGATGATAAAGTTGTTTTCACACAGTGATATTGTTAGTAGTACACACATAAGGATGGGGTATATTTTGAATAACAAGATGTTATTATTTAGCGTCGTTACACTTTGTATTTTACTCATACTGGGTTTTCTAAGGTGGGACAATCTTGAATCCAGCGCAGACTTTCATTATAAGTATGATCGATGGGCAGGTCAGAAATGGGTAGATTTCTATCCGCCGCTAGCTGCTTCATCCAACAGCATGGAGTTTCCACTTATATATAGGGATGAAATAAATCAAAATGATATAGATAAATATTTAGGAAAACAAACTCTCTCTGGAGAGTTTGTGAATAAGTGGATTGAAAGAACAAAATTAACGGATGGATATATAGGTCTATTATTATTGAATATTCTAGTGGTCATTTACAGTTCCATTAAAATATTTATTTTGAGAGACAAAAAATAGGATGATCTTGATCCCCCTTTAATATACAGAGGCATAAGTCGCAAAAGGGCCTACTCACACAAAGCTAGCAGTCCCCCATAAGGAACTGCTGTCTCTGCTTCTTTATAATTGGCCCCACTTATAATATTACTTATGTATAGAAGTCATCCACGAGCCTTTGAAATACATGGAATATCTACATTCAGCGTTTACCTCTCTAAACATACAAATTCCATCCCACAATAAAAGCAGCCAAGATGAACGCCGAGATGCCAGACATGATGTACATCACCTTTTGCTTTTTGCTGTAACTGTTCTTCCGCAGTTTGAACATAAGCAAGCCAAGATACGCCACTGCTAGAACCACATAAAGTAGGTTAAACATTAAATTGATCCGTAACGAAGAATACGCAGGATAATTAGGAAACCTCAACTTCGTCTGTAGGATGAAAAGATTAAGAAGGAGTGCCACACCAGCAAAGTTAATTGCAAGATGATATTTATTAAAATTGGTGGTAGGATTTCCTCGTTTACGTAGTTTGTTAATAAACATCCGGATTAAATAGCCGATCAAAGCAATTAAACTGAAAATGATGGCTAGTGCAACAGGAATAAGAGATATCTTAATTAAGTTCGCCTTTACATTCGATACAGGCAAATAATCAATGTAAGGAGTGACTGAAATTTTCTCAACAATACCATTATGCTCGACAACATTATAAGACTTTGCTAAATCAGCTTTTGTATATTTCCTTATATCAAGAGCCGTAAATAAATTAGTAAATCTAAATGCTGCACGTCGTGCGGATTGAAAATATCCTCCCCCCTCCGAAGTAACTCTATTAGAATTGACGTTATCACCGAAAATTTCTTTAATAAGTCCATAACCATAAACTTCTTCAAAAGACTGATTTGTCATGACGACCATCCCAAATTTAGATACGGGATCAAAGACAACTTTGCTGGAGAATGCTTTCAAATTCCCCTCGTGCATCAGTGTAGGCACCCAGTATTCCATCTCAACGAACCCATGCGCAAATCGCGGAGTAGAAGTACCTTCATAATATAGACTTGTAGACAACATTTCGTTCAACGTATCCCTGCTCTTAAATAATACATTGCTATCATCTACAGGCATCAGCGCTGCAAGGAATTTGCCTAAATCTTTTGCTGTCCCAATCGCTGCCCCGGCAGGATAAAATGTTACGTATCCTCTGTTCTCAGGGATCAGTTTCAAATCTTTCGTATACCCTTCAATCTCATTCCTTCTTTGTACTAGGTCTGGATGATCTTGTCCCGTTGGATGAATTGAAGTGTCGTTCATATGAAGCGGTTCGAAAATATGTTGATTGACATATTCATAAAAAGGTTGACCACTTATCTCTTCCACGATGTAACCGGCTAAGCCAACGCCGTAGTTCGAATAACCCACTATGCTATTCGGTTTATAGATCTGTTTCGGCTCATTTCTACGCAACGTTTCTCCTAATTCTAACGTTTCATTCTCGGAGTAATAAAATACCTCGGCCGCTGTTTGATCTTCCCAACCCGCATTGTGATGCATCAGGTTCAAGAGGGTAATTGGATCATCGTATTTCAGCTTTTTGAAAAATCCCTCTGGCAGATATTCCTGGATATCCGTCTCCAAATCAAGCTTTCCCTGTTCGACAAGCTGCATCACACTCGTATAGACCAGCAGTTTAGAGATGGATGCCCATTCAAAAACCGTAGAGGTATCCGCCTTTCGCTGATTCTCAATATCTGCGTAACCATATGCTTTATTCACAATGGTTTCACCATCTTTGATAGCCACAACCGAAACGGCAGCGGTATACTTCTCATACGAGGCTACATAAGCATCAATCGTCTCCTCTAAATTGGATAAAGGAATCCGGGATGGTGTAGTCTCAACCTGTTTCTCATCAGCGTGGGCAGGTACTGCTATTGCGATAATGATAAATATGTATGAAAGAACACAAACGATTACTTTGTTTACCGTGTGATGTCCACGATTCATCTGCATTTGCTTCTCTCCTTCTATGATAACTGTTAATTGCATCTCTTGTTTTCGAGTATGCGTTTTCAACGTAGTTCACATGATTCTAAATTATTTTCAAATACAATCACACTAATCACACTCCATTCAGGAGAGAGGTCGGAGAATTTCACCTTTCCAATTAACGATGTTTATCTCTTTATCTTTCAAGAGACACCAATCAATGATTTCACCTATCAACTTTGGCGTGATGATCTCATCGCTCCATTGCGGTGTTAGTACTCTTCTGTATCTATATATTCAGCCGTCCAGCCTTCGAATTCTTCTCCGATGATGACTATATATGGGGGCTTTTTCTTAATACTGTGTTGCCCCACTTCATAAGTGACGATTAACTTCTTATCCTCAGAAACGATATGTAATTTGATTATCCCTTCATCGTCAATATCCGGATCAACATACCAATAAAATAATCGATTGGAGCGAACGATTGCCCATCCACATGAACACTTTGTTATCCGATGTTGATGGGCCTTATGATTCATTCATTTTATTGCTTTGTTATTCTTTCTTTATTGCCTAATATGACTTCATGAATTTCATCATATAATTGTAAATCCATAAATTCTTCATGAATCCATAGTCCTTCCTCAACATCTCCTCCCCCCATACCTCCACTAATCCCATCACCAGGAACGCGTTTTTCGTAATACAGTCCTTGGCCCTCTCCATCATTACAGTCCCATGCAATGGTATCTAAATCTTTTAATAGAGTATGTAATGTCTCCTCACTGCAATTAACTAGTTTCATAGGGCAAGACAAGTAGATTTGTCCTCCATCATCACCTTCCATAATTACATATGCATCTGGAGTATCTAAAGCTTTCTTAAAACTATCTACAAATTGATTGTTCGGTAGTCCGTTTGCTTCATTAAGGATATGTCGTACAGGGCTATGGTGATCTGGAATTACATCCATCTCTTTTTTTTCATCTTTTTTTCTTTCCATAAAGATACACCTCTTTGTTAGATATGTTTATCTGGTCTTTTTTCATATTAGTTATTTACTTCATTCATTCCTACGACTTGTTCCATTGCTATATTAAATTCATTAACATTAATGTCTAACTCAATTATTCCTTCTTTATCAAGCCCTTTTGTATCTAACTTAAAAGTTCCTGTCAGTGCTTCCGAAGTATTACCATCAACTTTCTTGTTTATGTCCAATTTAATGTTTGTATCAATTAATCGCTCCTGAATATCCTTACTTAAGATCGGTTCAACTGTTTTTAACATGATTGATTTATTGGTTCTATTCCGAAGATTGAAATTGTATGTTACGACTGTAATACCTGCATCTTCTTCGCTCTCTCCCAGTCCAAATGAAATTGAGTTTATGATCAACCCGTCCTCAACAATTTTATCCGTCTTCACACTGTATGAAATACATCCACTTAGGGCGAGTATTGTTAAAAGAAATATTAAAATCATTGAATGCTTTTGATTCTTCAATTAGGAAACTCCTTCAGTTTTTTTCTATATTTTTAAGATCTATATTTGCAAGATCAAGTGCAATTGCTAATCTTTCAATCCGTTAACCCCACTGATATAGATCTAAGATAAATACTTCATTACCTATCGAAAAATAAATCTGTTCCCAATCAAACTCATCTTTCCATTCATTCTCTGTTACGAGTCTGTAAGCTTTAACAATTGACCCTTCAAAGAATTCTTCCAACAGTTTAATCAGTTTATTACTCACGTTATTTAACTCTTTATCTAGTTCTGCAGGCGTTTCCCCATCAATGTCCGGATATTCAATACTTATGCCAAAATCCTGTAAGCGAAATAAAGAGAAAAACCATTTTGCGGTAATATTAAATATCTCATCCTTCCAATCATCTAATTCGCTTAGTCCTACATATTTAATATCTTTGTGATTTTTTAAATTACTATCAGTATTATGAAGTTCTATTGCTCGTTCTATTGGCGAATCAATTTTTATAAACTGATATTCGTGCCCATAGCATCCTCCGAAGTGAGTAATTAAATTACTTACCCCTTCTAAATATCCATTAATTTTGTTGAATAGTTCATGATTCATACAGCCACATCCAATATCTTAGTAAATTGATTTTGCCTGTTCCACAATTAAATTCCTCATTTAATCCATAAATTCTTTATATCTTCTACTATAGTTTTTGAAATATGTTTGGATGAATCCTGCGGATACAACCATACTGTTACGATAAGAGTTAAACATATCGTTAATCCTAGAATAACTCGCCCAACAATTCTAAATCTGGTGTATTTAAGCAAATAATAAACTAAACTAGATAAGATCAGAATAATCATACCATTCATCAAAAAGGTCATGGGCAAGCTTATAATCCTGCCTAATCCTGTGTTAGGATATTTTAATAAAAGTAAAACCTCTAATACTACAAATGGAACTGTCAGTAGAACAATGTACAAAAAATGACTTTTGAATTTCCTCTCCACCACTGAACTCACCTACTCCAATTTTTTTAATACAATTTCACATCATATTTGGTGTTTACAAGCCCGAGAACCCTAACTGACCAGTAATTATTATTCTAGTTTCCACTGATGTGATTCGTGTAGTTTCCCGGTTTCATAAAAATACTTTAGTACTTCAAGCATGGGCATTAATTCTATACAAATGTTATCGGAATAATTGCCTAACTGACCACCAATCACTAGAGAAATTTCACTGTTTCCCTGCTTATCTTTCATAAGCGTATATATATGTTCATCCATTGTAATAGACACAACAAAATATTCCGGTCCGCCTCCAACTAATGCTGAATCTGTATTTGATACCTCAAAAAAAACTAATGTATATTTATCTCCATCGAGTTTTCTCAAAAAACGTAAACTGTCTGCCCATGTAGGATTCATAACGATCTCTTCATTAAATGTGGTCCCGTTCCGTTCATCAATGCTAATAGAGTTTATCATTTTTTCTTTTTATCCTTTTTAGATCATTTTATTGGTTTAGATCCTCCATCTTAAATGCTTCACTATAGATTTCACGCAGTTCGGTTGAATTATCATGCCACTGAATAGGCTTACCATTGATGATTTGGACCAAAACATCCAGACACCTATGCCATCCTGCGGCGGTATTCACTGCCCATGAATCATCGTTAAACGTATGGGTAAAGACCATTCGGCACCCTTTATCCTCTGCCTGCAATGAAATGTTAATCAGATCATCAACTTCACGAAAACCAAATACATATGGCTTTTCTAACTCTGTAATGGTCCCCTCATATGTCGTTCCTTCACCATCATCGAAGGCAATCTTGCCACCAATTCTCAGATCCATCTCTCCTGTTGCGAAAGGGTACCATTGGGCGAAGGAACCAGGCTTCGTAACAACATTGAAAACATCTTCTC
>DALZNT010000134.1:0-7740 GCA_032005505.1 Clostridium sp.
GTGCGTTAGTACATAGTTTCCCCCTCCCCGTTGATTAAGATAGTATTCACTTTTACTAACTCCTACGGAGGTGAATATCTTAAAGGCATTAACTTATCTTTTTTTATTAAATTTCCCTTTTCACAAACTTTACACATTCCAATTTTAATTCCTGTTATTTTAAAGAATAGCTCTGCTGACGATAGACTATCATCTTCTTTAGGTTTAACCCTAAATATCTCAAGGCAACGCTTAAGCTTTAACTGTTTGTTTCTGTTTCCTAAAATACCATAATGTCTAATCTTTACAAATCTATCAGGTAAAATATGCATTGTAAATCTCCTGATAAACTCCTGCGGACTCGAAGATATTTTTTATCGCTACCTAATTCTAATAATGTTTCAGAAACAGCTTTGAAAAATACAGAATATAATTCTTTCTGGTTAAATAATACTAATGAATTTAATTCTTCAGGTATAGTAAAAACCATATGAAAATAATGTGTTGGCAAGAGAGATTTACGTCTTTCATAAATCCATAATTCTTTAGCATAGGATTGGCATTTGGGGTAATGCCTATTTCTACATGAGTTATAAGAAATTTTTATTTGTCCACAGTTGTCACATTGATATACATGACCTCCGAGAGTAGCAGTTCTACAAAACTTAATTGCTGATAAAGTTTTATAAATATTTAATGGTAGATTCCTAGACTTTAAATATTTATCTCCGTGAAGATCTATGACTTCTTGTAATGAACTCATAACTGTTACATTCTGTCCAAAGGACTTGTAATATTCAGTGTTTGATAATCCTTCACATGCAAATATATTGATGTTGTTTTCATATTAGAGTGACCCATTAGGGCTTGAATCGCAACTAAATCTACTCCATCATTCATTAAATGAGTGGCAAAAGAATGTCTTAATGTATGAGGCGTAGCCTTTCTATTTATAGCTGCCTTCTTTACTGCTTTTTCCATAGCTGATTCAACACCGCGATTAGTTAAGGGTTTTCCAGTTTGCCTAGAAATAAATAGATAATCCTCAGGAGAATAATTTTTATATCCAAATTTCTTCCAGTATTCTCTTAGTAAAAGTAAATTTTTTTCAGATAATAAAGTATAACGCTCCTTATTTCTTTTACCAACTCTAACTCTAATCTTCATTTCTTTGCTCATAATATCAGATATTCTTAAATTGATAGCTTCGCTAACTCTCAATCCTGAAGAGTAAATCGTAGATAAAATTGCCTTATGTTTTAAATAAGTAGTGTTATCTAATAAAATCTTAACCTCTTCCTTCGTTAGATAAGAAGGCAACTTCTTATCGTATCTAAGCCTTGGAATTCTCAAATCACTCCAACTACGTTCAAGAGTTACAACATAAAAAAATTTTAATGCACTATTTATAACATTTACAGTTCCCCTGCATAATTTTCTCTGATTAATGCAATAATCTAAATAGTTGATAATATCTTTTTCACCTAGTAACTCAGGTGGTTGATTATAGAATTTAGAGAATTTCTTTATGGTTAACGCTCTATTTTTGATGGAGTCTGGTGTGCATCCACGAAGTTCTAAATCTTTAATCATTTTTTCAATTTTTTCATACATTTTTATCACTCCTTTAATAGAAAAGGTGTGTAAAATGTGAGAAGTGAAGTTTCCTTGAGAAAGAAACTTCACTTATTATTTTTTACATATAAAGTTTTATTTAATCACCAAAAGCTGCCATCGCTTTTAGCGATTTAGTTCAATCTACAGATTGTGCAATAAATTATGATCAAAATATCTTCGACAAATTGGAATTTATCGCTCTAATTTATAATAGCGTAAAATTCCATCATCATGGGTATAAACAAATTCATTTTTTTTAAGAACATGCTGACTTCTAGTGTTTCTAAGAACAGCATCTGCATAAATTGTATTTAGTCCCAATTTTTCAAAACCATATTTAATAATTAGTTGCTCTGCTTCTGTTCCCCAGCCATGATTTTTATATGCATTCTTCGAAAAATGAATACTCATAGTTCCATGCTTATGGCCTAAGTCTATATATTTAAGTTGAATTTCTCCAACTGTCTTCCCGTTATGACATATAGCAAAAAATCTCCTGCTTTTATCAGTTACTTTTGTATTATAATACTTATCGACTTTTTCTTTATCATAAATATAATCTTCTTCCCACATATCGTAGTCAGAGATATATTCACTCCAAAACTCATGACATCTCTCGAGAGTATACCTTTCTAAAGAAATTATTTTTCCTTGCATTTGTGTTCCCCCTCTACAAATTACTATTTAGCTATATGTTATATAGATAATTATTACTTCACCTTTTAAAACAGTTACATCGTAAATTGCTAAGATTCTTTATTGAATACATTAACTCACCATCATAAGAACTATCTTCTTTCTCCACTTGGCATTTTTTACCACTACGTACTTATTCAAGTATACAAAATATTAATACCAATTTCAAACATTTGGAATAATTATATACAAATTATTTTTCTACCTTTAAAATCCTTTAATTTTCTATCAGAATTAGATGTATGTGGCTGAACTAGTAAGCCTTTGCTTTTTACAGTGTCCTTCTCTGTGCTAAATAACTGTAATCATTTATTATACATTTAAAATTTTGAACTTATTTTATTAAAAGGTTTCATTATATTTCGCCTTCATGACTCTCTGATTTTTGCAACATACTTGAATTATGAAATAACCCACTCTAATAATTTTATTTTTATTTCATTCTTTTCTTTTTCTTGATACCAAATATTTCTTGTAATGTGACCATCTTCAAGCCTTTTATCTATATTTTCATTATTTCTTTTAAACCACTCAATATGAGCGTTTATTCCTTGTGATGATTTCATATCAATTTCCCTTTCTCACAATTTCCACAGTAGTTCATTGGTTGAAATGCGACATAAAAACACCACATAATTCTAATTTGAATAATGTGGTGTTCAAGTAAACTTTATAATTTTTACTACAAATTAAATTCTATAATTTTGTTGCTTTTACTGATGCAGACATAATATATTCTCCAACTTTTAAATTATGTGCCCATTTTTCAGCATATTCCTTTGAAACTTCTTGAGTTTCAATGCTAATATCACTAAACCCAGCCTTTTCTAAATATAATCTTAATTCTTCAACTGAAGATGCTCCAGTAACTCATCCACAATAAAGCTTCTCATCTTGCTTCATTTCCTCTGTCAATTCTCTAATAAGAACTATGTCAGAAATAGCTATTCTACCGCCTTTTTTTAATACACGGTAGGCTTCATTATATACCCTTTGTTTATTTGGAGATAAATTTACAACGCAATTTGAAATAATTACATCTGCAGTATTATCTGCTACAGGAAGATTTTCAATTTCACCTAATCTAAAGTCTACATTTCTATATCTATATTTCTTAGCCATAATTCTTGATTTATTAATCATCTCTGAAGTCATGTCAACTCCAATAATATATCCATTAAGCCCAACGTTCTTTGAAGCTAAAAAGCAATCAAATCCGCCTCCGCTCCCAAGGTCTATAACAGTTTCGCCTTCTTTAAGATTAGCTATTAATTGGGGATTTCCGCAACCTAGCCCCATATTAGCTTCCTCAGGAGCAGTTGATATTTCTTCATCAGAATATCCAATTTTACGTGATATCTCTATGGAAGATTTTTTAAGATTAATACTTCCACCACAACATCCACCCTCCTTTACATTTCCAATAGCTATCTTCCCATAACTATTACGAACAGCATTTCTAACATCTATCTTTTTAAAATCACTCATATTTCTTCCTCCTTACCATAATTGTCTAGCGATGAATAAAAGTTATAAAACCTTATCATCATCTTAATATAATTTAATTATTTTTAACCCTCTCAACTAAGTTTTTTATTTTCTCCTCAATTATATCCCTAACTCTTCTAAATTCATCAAGTGGTTTACCATAAGGGGCATCCAAACCCCAATCTTCTTCAAGAATTGTATTAATTAAAGGGCAGCCTTTTATACATCCCATTGTAATCGCAATATCAATTTTTTCTGAGATATCTTTTAGAGTTTTGGGAAACTGGTCACCTAAATCTACTCCAACCTCTTTCATAACTTCTACTGCTATAGGATTTACTTCTTCAGCAGGAATGGTACCGGCACTGTATATTTCTAATACATCATTGCCATATTTTTTAGCAAACCCCTCTGCCATCTGACTCCTACATGAATTTCCTGTACATATAAATGCTACCTTAAGTTTCATCGTTAGTTTCCTCCATCAGTTGTTTTTATATCTACAACTGTTTTCAAAATTACTTTTACACTCTTTTAAATTTTCACAAGTCATTCCGCTCTTTTTATATTTAATTAAATTTTCTATATCTTGCTTACATATGCCTACTTTATCTAGCTCATTATCTAAAAGTTCTTTTATAAATGGAAACTGTTCTAAAGTTTCTTCATTTAATTTATAATACACCCATTGAGCTTTTTTCTCATAGACTACAATCTTAAGCATACTTAGCTTGGTGAGATGCCTTGAGGCATTTGATTGTGTAATTCCTAATATATGTTCAATTTCACCTACACATAATTCCTCATCTTTTAATAGATTTAATATTCTAATTCTATTTTCATCGCCCAATGCCTTTAGCATTTGTACTATTTCCATTTCGTACCCCCTCATAATTTTATGGGTTAATACCTATATTCATTTATGCTCATATTCACTTATACTCATATAATATGCTTATTACTTAGACTTGTCAATCCATAAATGAGATATTCTTATTTTCTAACACCACACTATTCAATTTTCAAAGAACTTATTTTGTTATCTAATTCGCACTTTCTACAGATTGTACAATAAATTATGATCAAAATATCTTCGACAAATTGGAATTCAACTACTTCATGTTGTGCTATTTTGCGTAGTAAGCAATAGTCATATCTCTTTGGATAACTTCTTCCTTAGCAGTTTTCTTATACCCCATTTTCTCGTAAAGATGACATAGTTTTTCTTCTTCTTTAATTGTGTCAAGTTGCCACCCATTCGCTAAAGGATATAATTTTTCCACAGCAGTTATAGCTTGTTGTGCATAGCCTTCTCCTTGAAACTCTGGCAATATAAATATTGGAGATATTCTACAAATATCATCAGGTAAATTATCAATTCTGATGGCTCCAATAGCTTCTTTATCTAATTGAATTAGATAATAGTCTGTAGTGTCTTGACTCATTCTATGCATAACTTTTTCCATTGGCTCTGCTCCAGGATTTATAGCAACATCATTATACTTGTCAAGTAACTGCTTAAATGATTTCACTTGCATTATATATATCAATTTACAGTCGTTAACAGTTGCCTTTTTTAATGTCAAATTCATCAACTACGACCTCCTATTATATAAATAGTTCATATTTCACTACTCACACAATTCCTATTTTCTAATATTATCAACTTATTGAAATGCTATTTTTTTAATGAAAACTCCTTCTTCTATTGTCGAATAAGTAACTTCCAATACCTAAATTATAATTTGGATTGTCAGCTAAATTCCTATTTAGCTATATGTTATATAGATAATTATTACTTCACTTTTTAAAACAGTTACATCGTAAATTGCTAAGATTCTTTATTGAATACATTAACTCACCATCATAAGAACTATCTTCTTTCTCCACTTGGCATTTTTTACCACTACGTACTTATTCAAGTATACAAAATATTAATACCAATTTCAAACATTTGGAATAATTATATACAAATTATTTTTCTACCTTTAAAATCCTTTAATTTTCTATCAGAATTAGATGTATGTGGCTGAACTAGTAAGCCTTTGCTTTTTACAGTGTCCTTCTCTGTGCTAAATAACTGTAATCATTTATTATACATTTAAAATTTTGAACTTATTTTATTAAAAGGTTTCATTATATTTCGCCTTCATGACTCTCTGATTTTTGCAACATGATAAAATTGCGAGCTTATCTATATTATATTATTCCTTCCATATTCACACTTAATTGTGATACATTTGCCATAACTTGCGCTACTAATCAAAATTAACATCCTTACTTGCGAGGTAGTCCCTGTTATTAATTCTAAATAACTAAGCTTCATTCTTTTGATCTATTTTTTCTGTCGTTCTTTGGTCTATTTCTTTCTTCAGCTCTTTTAAATAAGATGAGAATTCCACCTTGTCCGCACCGTAAGTAAACTGTAAGTCATATTCTAGCGGAATCCAAGTACTAATATCCGCCTCGTTATGCTGAATCACTGCTTCTAAATTATCTAATGCTTTGTAAAGCTTTGCTTCATCAGTCTTACGTTCATTCATTTCCTTTAAAAGCTCTGTGAATTCCTCACGATAAGGAGTAGGGAAAGTTGCAATCCATTGGAAAAATATCTCATCCTCTTTTTCACTATCTTCTTCTCTCTTCTCAAAAGTAGGAATATCACCAGTAAAGGCTTCCCCTAAATCATGAATCAAACACATACGAATTACCTTGTCCATATCAATCTCTGGAAATTCATCACGCATTAATAATGCCATTAATGCAATACGCCAGCTATGTTCTGCTACACTTTCATGGCGTCCGCTCGATGTCCATGAGTGCCTAGTATTGCATTTTAGTTTTTCTGCTACTGTTAATATTTCTAGAAATGTTGCTACATTCATACGAAGTTCCCCCTCACAAATTCATATTTATCTATATCATATCTAAAATATCTTTACTTCGCAATATGAGCTAGATTGATTGCGATGTTGAGAGTTAAAAATGGCTCATAAATTAAGTTATATCTAGAAGTTAAATCATAGAAAATCTTAATTTATGAGCCTCAATATTGCAATCAATTACTAGAACGAAGTCGCTAAAAGCCCCGTATGGGGTTTGATAGTTTCTCCATTTAAATTTATACTTTAATTTTACATCTTCCAACCAAATTAATTCAATATTTTCTTTGAATTTATATAATTTTTAGTGCGTTAGTACATAGTTTCCCCCTCCCCGTTGATTAAGATAGTATTCACTTTTAACAACTCCTACGGAGGTGAATATCTTAAAGGCATTACTTTTTCTTTGCTATTATCTTTATAATCTCTCCACTTAAATACTACGCTATCATTATCAACTTTAATTATTCTATTATCTGATATTGCAACCCTATGAGCATATCTACTAAGGTATTGAAGTACGTGCTCCGCACCTCCAAGAGCAGCAGTTCTGCAAAACTTAATTGCTGATAAAGTTTTATAAGTATTAAAAGGCAATTTTTTAGACCTTAAGTATTCATCTCCGTGAAGAGCCATAACTTCTTGTAATGAACTCATAATGATTACATTCTGTCCAAAGGACTTGTAATATTCAGTGTTTGATAATCCTTCACATGTAAATATATTGATGTTGTTTTCACATTAGAATGTCCTAATAATGTTTGAATATTAACTAAATCCACACCATCATTCATTAAATGAGTAGCAAAGGAATGCCTTAATGTATGAGGCGTAGCCTTTTTAGTAATACCAGAATTTTTTAATGCTTTATCCATAGCTGATTGAATTCCACGATTAGTTAATGGTTTTCCCGCTTGCCTAGAAATAAATAGATAATCATCTGGAGAATAATTTTTATATCCAAACTTTTTCCAGTATTCTCTTAGTAAAAGCAATTTTTTTTCAGATAGTAAAGTATATCGTTCCTTATTTCTTTTACCAACTCTAACTCTAATCTTCATTTCTTTGCTCATAATAT
>DALZNT010000135.1:0-7515 GCA_032005505.1 Clostridium sp.
ACCCTTGAAATGTAAATTTCTCTTTTCTTATAAATATAATTACATAGGCTATTCCATAAACCGTATATGAAACACTTGAGGCTATTGCTGCTCCTACGATACCTACCAATGGTATCAATACCCAATTTATTATTATGTTTATCACAAAAACTAAAAATGTTATGTATAAGTGAATCCTTGGCTCACCCGAACTCTGAAAATACGAAGCAGAGATCTTTCCAATAGATGCAAATAAGATTCCTAGGAATAAAACTATAGTTGGTAATACTGCTCCTGTATATGCTTTTCCATAAATCAATGGAATAAGTGATGTACATATTATTCCTGCTATCATTAATATAAAAGTTACATAAAAAGTTACCTTTATAGTTCCGCTAGTGAGTCTTTTTCTCTCCTCTAAATTATCACTACTCATATTATATAGCCTTCCTAAAATGGCTCCTGCTACACTCCCTGGAATTAAAAATAAAAGTTCTGCTAGTGAAACTGCTACAGTATAAATTCCTAACTGCGATTCTCCAAGCATAAATTTTATAAAAAATTGATCTATTTTATAATTCATAAATATAAATAATGTAGCTAAATATATGGTTATCCCAAATTTAAACTCCTTTTTAAGTAACATCCGATTTAAAAGAAATCTAAAATTCACCTTAAGATTTCTTTTTAAAAATACAGTATTGAAGATTAACGGAAAGGCCAAAACTAATAAATAGGTATATAAATCTAGGGTAGAAGTTATCCATAATATTACAATCATAAACAACTTTAATAAATTAGAAATCAAATTAGCTCTATTTACCTCAACAATTCTTTCGTTAGCAATATAAAAAGTAGAAAGAAACTCCGCTACCATTGTAAATGTGAGGGTAAATACCCCCAAACTAATCATAAAGTAGTTATACTCAACAAATATCCATCCACGACTTCTTCCTACTAAAATAATTAATGATATTATTAAACATATCATCAAGATGTAAGAAAAGTTATTATCAAATACCTCTTCACTGGTATATTCAGTTTTTTTACTAAAGTATGGTGTGGCATAAGTAATACCAAAATGGCCATACTGCCCTATTGTTGAAAAAAACAATAGGAAGTATGCTGCCACGCCTTTTCCTTCTGGACCTAATACTCTAGAAACTATAATACTAACCACAAAGGCTAATCCTGATGTGATTATTTGAGTAACAAAGTTACTAGCTATATTTTTTTTATATCCCACTAACGCTACCTCGCTTACTTACTCATTAGTGACTTCATCTCCATGGTAGAAAAGTCGCCTAATGGGAATTTAATTGGCATTCCTGTAGCTGATGATTTATAGGCTGCAAGAATTATTTGAAGAGGCTTTATAGCTTCTTCTCCGCTTATTAAAGGCTCTCTATTATTAACAATAGCTTCTACTACATCCCTAAAAAGTAATGTATGTCCAAAGCCATATACATTATCTGGATCTCCATCTTGAGCTGCAAGAACCTCTTCTTCGTTCTCTTTTGCTCCTTCCACTCGCCAGGTTTCTATTTTATTAACTGCAATACCACCTATGCAAATGGTAGCTTTTTCCCCAAATATACTTAAAGTCTCTTCTAAATTCTTAGGATATACACAAGCACTTCCTTCAATAATTCCTATTGCTCCGTTTTTAAACCTTATAACTATAGCTCCAAAGTCCTCAGCATCTATACTTCTAAGGAAAGTTCTACATTGAGCATATACGGTATCAACCTCTGAATTCATCATCCACTGCAATAAATCTATATTATGTATGCACTGATTCATTAAAGTTCCACCATCTAGTTCATAGGTTCCTCTCCATGGTGCCTGCTCGTAATATCCCATATTTCTGTTCCATAGTATTCTAGCTGTCCCATTTACAAGCTTTCCAAAATTATTTGCTTCTATTTCTTTTCTTAATTTTACTATTGCTTTATTAAATCTATTTTGATGGGCTACACAAAGCTTCACTCCATTTTCTTTTGAACATGCTATCATTGTTTCTGCATCCTTTGTAGATAGTGCCATTGGCTTCTCTACAATGACATGCACTCCTTTATTCATACAATTAATAGCTATTTCAGGATGATATCCACTTTCTGTAGCAATATAAGCTATATCTATCTTCTCTTTATCCAGCATCTCTTTATAATCCCTATAGATATTTACGGTTTCATCTCCAACTTTTTCAAGATATTCGTTTTTCTTAGCAACTGCCTTTTCTTCCTTAGGATCACAAGTTGCAACTAACCTAAGACATTCTTTATTATTAATTATGGCTTCTATTCCCTTATATGATATTCTTCCGCATCCAATTACGGCTACATTAAATACTTTCATTATTAATCCTCCTAGAACTTTAATTACTGCTTTACATATTTTTAATTATAATATTTAGATACAGCACACAAACAATATTTGCACTGTATCTAAACGAATCCTTATTATAATTTATTTATTTTTTCTCTATTATTCTTAACATTCTTGGTTGCGTTTCTAGTGTCATAAAGAAGGTTTGCTCTTTTAACTATAGACTCATAATCATAACAGCTATGGTCTGTAGTTATTATTACTATATCTGCATCATCTATCTCTTTTTCCCACTCCACAGATACATATTCAGTATTCTTATGTTTAAATCTTGGAATGTATGGGTCATTCACCATAATATCTGCACCATTCTTATCAAGCAATTCAAGAACCTTTAGCGTTGGTGACTCTCTCATATCATCAATATCTTTTTTATATGCTGCCCCTAATACAAGAACCTTTGCTCCATTTAACGCCTTTTTATGACCATTAAGAAGCTTCATAACGCTTTCTATGACAAAGCTAGGCATAGAGTCATTTATTATTCCTGAAGTCTCTATCAGGGTTGTGTGGTAATCATATTCTTTAGCCTTCCACTCTAAATAAAATGGGTCAAGTGGAATACAATGTCCTCCAATTCCTGGTCCTGGATAAAACGGCATAAATCCATATGGTTTAGTTTTAGCTGCATCTATAACCTCCCACACATCAATCCCCATTCTTTTACACAATATTGCCATCTCATTAGCCAATGCTATATTTATATTTCTAAAGGTATTTTCAAGAATTTTTTCCATCTCTGCTACTGCTGGTGAAGATACTTCCATTATATCCCCTTCCAAAACACACCTATAAAGAGTACCTGCAACCTCAGTACATTCTGAGGTACATCCACCTACAACCTTTGGAGTATTCTTTGTGTTATATTGCTTATTACCTGGATCAACTCTTTCTGGTGAGAAAGCTAAGAAGAAATCTTCTCCACATTTCAATCCACTTTCCTCAAGGATTGGTTTAATTATCTCATCAGTAGTTCCTGGATAAGTTGTACTTTCAAGAATGACTAACATGCCTCTTTTTAAATATTTAGAAACATCCCGTGTTGACTTTATTACATAAGATAAATCAGGCTGCTTATATATATCTAAAGGTGTAGGTACAGCAATACACACAGTATCTACATTACCAATAAAGCTAAAATCTGTTGTAGCTTTTAACTTTCCAGAATCAACAAGTTCCTTTAAATCTGCATCTACTATATCTCCAATGTAATTTTCTCCTTTATTAACCATCTCAACCTTTTTATCTTGAACATCAAAGCCAATTACCTCATAACCAGCCTTTGCTTTTTCAACTGCAAGTGGAAGTCCTACATATCCTAATCCTACAACCCCTAATTTAGCTGTTCTACTTTTTAATTTTGATAGCAATTTATCTTTTAATTCATTCATTATTTTCCTCCTGAACTTTACCTCTTCTGAGGTATCTTAAAGCTTTATCTTATATTAAATAAAAAACTCTTTTATCTTCTTAGCTACATATTCTTGTTTTTCTAATTCGATTTCTGGATATAGTGGTAAAGCAAATGTCTTTTTACATGCATCTTCTGCCACCGGTAAATCCCCGACCTCATAACCTAAGTACTCATATACCTGTTGTAGATGAACTGGTGAAGGATAATATATTCCTGCTGAAATGCCATTTTCTTTAAGGAAGTTTATTATTTTATCTCTTTTATAAGATTGAACTACATACATGTGATATATATGTTTATTTTCCTCTAGCTCTGTTGGAGTAACCAAATCAGTTCCATCTAAAAGCTCATTATATATTTTAGCTTTCTTGTTTCTTGCATCATTCCAATCTTGTATATGCTTAAATTTTACATTAAGGATAGCTGCTTGGATTTCATCTAATCTACTGTTGTGTCCAATAGCTATATATGTATACTTAACCTTTGATCCATGAGCCCTTAAAAGTCTTATTCTATCTGCAATTTCATCATCATTTGTAACAACCATTCCTCCATCTCCATAACCACCTAAGTTCTTGGTTGGGAAGAATGAATAAGTTCCTATATCTCCTATGGAGCCTGCTCGTTTTCCTTTGTATTCTGCCCCTATAGCTTGAGCACAATCTTCAATAACATAAAGATTATTCTTTTTAGCTATGTCCATTATTCTATCCATATCACACATCTGCCCAAAAATATGAACTGGTATAATTGCCTTAGTTTTTTCTGTTATACATTTTTCTATTTCATCTGGATTTATACATAGTGTATCTGGTAATATATCAGCAAATACTGGAGTTGCCCCTAAAACAGATGTTGTTTCTGCTGATGCAAAGAAAGTAAATGGAGTTGTTATTATTTCATCACCAGGCTTCACTCCAATTGCCTCTAAAGCAAGCAGAAGTGCATCTGTTCCATTAGCAACACCTATGCCATGGTTAACACCTGTAAATTCAGCTATATCCTTTTCTAGCTTCTTCACATTTGGTCCCATTATATATACTGATGAATCAAGAACCTGTTGTATTGCTTTATCAACATCTTCCTTTATAGTTTTATACTGTGCTTGTAAATCTAATAAATTTATTTTCATAGCATCATCTCCTAACCAATTAAATCTAGTAATTTTCCATATGTCATTCAATTTATTTTTTTCTAACATATGTAGGTACTTTGTGTTGAATTAACTCTATAATTTCATCTTTTGTCATATTATCAACATTTCTAAACTCTTCTATAGCACTTTCGATAAAATCTATGGTTGCATCCTTTGGTTTTTCCACGAAAATTTTATTGTGTTCTGTGGAAGTAAGGGCAACTTCATCAATAAGTAACTCTTCATAAAGCTTCTCTCCTGGTCTTAATCCCACATACTCAATTTTTATATCTACATCTGGCTTATATCCTGAAAGAGTTATTAAATCTCTTGCTAAATCCACCATTTTAACTGGTTTGCCCATATCAAGAACAAATATCTCTCCACCTTCAGCAAGCCCTCCCGCTTGAATAACAAGTTGAGCGGCTTCTTGAATTGTCATAAAGAATCTAGTTATCTCTGGATGTGTTACCGTTACTGGGCCACCCTTTTCTATTTGTTTTTTAAATAGTGGAATAACTGAACCATTACTTCCCAATACATTCCCAAACCTTACTGCTACATAATCAGTATCGCTTACTTCATTAATAGCTTGAATTATAAGTTCACAAAACCTCTTTGTAGCTCCCATAACATTAGTTGGATTTACTGCTTTATCCGTGCTAATAAGAACAAACTTATCAACCATATATTTGTGTGCACATTTAACTACATTATAGGTTCCAATAATATTATTCTTAACAGCATCTGCTACATTTCCCTCCATTAAAGGTACATGCTTATGGGCAGCTGCATGGAATACTACATCAGGCCTATGCTCAGCAAAAACCTGATCTATTCTCACTCTATCTCTCACTGAAGCAATAATTACCTGTTTATTTATTTCTGGGTAATTCCTATTGAACTCCATTTCTAAATCATAAGCATTATTCTCATAAATATCTAAAATCAATATTTTCTTAGGAGAAAATTTTGTTATCTGTCTTATAATTTCCGATCCAATACTTCCTCCCCCTCCAGTAACAAGTATGGTTTTACCCTTTATGTATCTATCTATATGTTCCGAGTTTAACTTTATAGATTCTCGCCCTAGCAAATCATTAATATCTATGTCTCTCATTCTATTTATTGCTATCTCTTCATCTGCAATTTTATATATACCTGGCATAGTTTTAATACTCTTTGTTACCTGCTTGCATATATTTAAAATTTCACTCTTTGTAATTTTATCTACAGATGGCATAGCTAGCATAATCTCATCAACTCTATAAATTTTACTTATAGGTATAATTTTTTTCCTATCACCTAATATCTTTATGCCATGAATTCTCTTACCAATTTTCTTCTCATTATCATCAATTAAGCCAACAATTCTATAATTTAATCCTGATTTGTTTTTAATTTCTTTTATAAGGATAGCTGCAGCATCTCCTGCACCTATAATCAGTAGGTTTTTCTTTTTATTTGATTTACTTCTGCTAATATTGCTATTTTCCAAAATTCTAAAGAAAAATCGTATTCCACCAAGACTTATTACACTTAAAATCCAAAAAATTATATGTACTGTAAGTGGGAACCTAAAGAATTGATTTTTTAATAATGTATGCGTTATAAAGTATCCGTATATAATAAACACAATATTTGTTGCAGTCATTGAATACACTATAGATAGAAGCTCTTCTACCGAAGCATACTTCCATATATTGCTGTAAAGCTTAAATAGCATATTAAAAATAAGTGTTAAAGCTATAACCGGCACTATAGACACTTTAAAAAAGTCTACATATCCTGGCGGAACTCTAAAATCAAACTTAAGTAATAAAGCTATATATAAGCTAATAAGAATAAGAATCATATCTATTACTATAATTTTTTTATCTTTTTCCATATCATCACATCCTAAAAATCCACTATAAGTAAACTCTAAATCTCTGATTTAGTTAAGTTGAAGTTAAGTGAGAGTCTAAATCTATACCCAAAGGACACGCGTGATTTAGTTCCTCGAACTTACTCTTTGAGCACTCATTCCAATAAATATGAGAATGAGTTTCCTTAGTAATTTTTAACCTATATTGTTATATTTATTCACATTATATTTTTTCTTTATTTCACATATATAACCATAGACAAACTTCATAGATTTAAACTTACTATTCTTATTATTGCACTCTATTTAATACCTTATACCAATTATTGCTATTTTATACTTAAATTAATGTTACATTTTCCTTTTTCAAAAAAATAAAGGAGAAGATAATGCTATTTTATTAGCTTTATCTTCTCCCTACAAAAATAGGTCTATTTACTTTAATATTCCTTCTAATTCTTTAACAATTTCATCATTTGGATCAAGCCTCTTAGCAATTTCCAAATGTGCCTTAGCTTGAGTTAAATCATTATTGTTCATATAGCACATTATAAGATTTGTACATACCTCTATAGAAGATGTAAGCTCAAATACTCTTCTGAAATATTTTATAGCTTCTCCAAATTCATTTAAGCATGCATAATTTATTCCCAATTCATTAAATACTTGAACATAATTACTATCTATAGCTAATGCCTCATTTAGGTAATATACAGCCTTCTCATGGTTCTG
>DALZNT010000136.1:0-7334 GCA_032005505.1 Clostridium sp.
ATTAACTGGTTTTACCTTTATTTCTCTGTTTAATTTTCAAAGACCAATTCTTTTATTTCATCAGCACCAGCTGACTACTTTTTAAATTTTATCATCATCACCTCGTGTTGTCAACAACTTTTTTAAAACTTTTTTTCAATCATTTTTCTGATTAAAAACTAATTTTTCAAAGTCACTTTCTCTTTCGATAAGTTCTTATCACTTGGGACGAGATTTATAATACCATAGGAAAACCCCTACACATTCTTTACATTTATCTATAATTTTAAATTATATTTAAATTACATGAAATTTTATTATTTTACGACCTTTTTCGCATGTAGATACGCAAGGATAAGTTTATATTATTTTTAACCTTTCACTTAATATACATAGCCTTTTTCCCTAAAAAATATTCCTAACTAGTAGCTTTTTATAGCTTCTAGCAAGGAATATTAATTTAAAACTATAATATTTCTCTTTTAATCTGTCTAATATTTAACGCCGTTTATTTTTACTCAGCATCATTACTCACTATATCTAACCCTATCAACAAGTGATTGTTTATTAAAATTATTGCTTACTACGTATGTTATAAGTAACTGTGCTAAAGTTACAGCCACTATTAAAATTATAGTTTGTGATAATGGATAACTATATATAGCATAAGACGCTCCAGAATTTTTGAATGCTGTATAAGCTATATATCCAATATCATTTTCTAATGTTAATGTTATAAACAAAGTTCCTATAGTGTAAAATAACCCTTCTATTTAATAGATAATTTAAGAAGAGTTATAATTTCTTACTCAATTTTAGAGTCTAAGTTTCCAGTTGGCTCATCAGCTAAAATAATTGCTGGCTTCGAAGCTAAGGCTCTAGCTATAGCAACTCTCTGCTGTTGTCCACCGGATAAAGTATTAGGAAGCATTTTCTTTCTCTCCTCTAACCCTGAAGTTTTAATTATGTCATTTACGAATTCCTCATCCACCTTAGTTCCATCAAAGCCAATCGGGAGGACTATATTCTCCCACACACTTAAAGATGAAATTAGATTATAGTATTGAAATATAGACCATCCTCACTAACAATTAAGTCTATATGATTATTCTCAAAAGCTTCCAACGCCCCTTTAACTGTATCTGTTGAAATTACACTATGACCTTCTTTTTAAGCTTAAATGTTATTCCTCTATTTGAACTTTCATCATCCTCAAGTAATAATATTGTTTTCATCCTATATTACCTCTCTATCTTTATTGCTAAAAATCTTATCATGTTTTAAACTTCAAAATAACATTTTTCCCGGAATATCGCAAGAATGCATATAAAAAAGATTGAATTTAAACTTCTCTAAATTCAATCCTCATAAATATATTAATTTAATTCTATTTTAATCCATTAACTATATCTTTAAATCTATTTCCTCTAACCTCAAAATTGGCAAACATATCAAAACTTGTACATGCTGGTGCTAATGCCACTATATCTCCATCTGATGATATATCTGCGGCTTTTTCTACTGCACCTTCAAGAGAATCAACTATATGAATATCAACTTCCACTCCATTCTCATCTCTTAACTTATCAAAAGCTTCTTTAATTTGATACTTTGCTTCTCCAAGTAAAATTAAGGATTTAATATATGGGTATCCTTCAAAAGCTAATATATCAAAAGGAACCTTCTTATCTCTTCCTCCTGCAATTAAAACTACCGGTCTATCAAAAGCCTTAATTCCAGCTAATGTTCTCGTAGGACTTGAAGCTATAGAATTATTATAATAGTCCACTCCTTTATAGTTTCTTACAAATTCATTTCTATGATCTACCCCTTTAAAAGTAGTTGCTATTTCTCTCATATATTTAACATCTACATCATCTACAGTAATAGCAAATGCAGCAAGTAAGTTTTCTATATTATACATTCCCTTAAGTAATACTTCATCCTTGTCACAAACCTTTTGACCTTTTACAAAAAGCTGTCCATCTTCATAGTGAGCTCCTTGATCTATAGTATGCTGCCTGCTGAAAGTATAAAGTCTTCCTTTTTCTTCACCTTTAATTCCTCTTGTAACCTCATTATCATCATTTAATATAAGAAGATCACTATCACCTTGATATTTAAAGATATTCTTTTTAGCATCTATATACTCTTCTAAATCCTTATGCATATCTAAATGATTAGGAGATAAATTTGTAACTAATGCTATATCTGTAGAAGTATCTATAGTCATAAGTTGAAAGCTTGATAACTCAAGTACAACCTTATCACTAGGTGATATCTCTTCTATCCTTGTAAATAATGGAGTTCCAATATTTCCTCCAACCCAAGTTTTATATCCAGCTGCATTTAAAATAGCGTAAACTAAAGATGTTGTTGTAGTCTTTCCATCACTACCCGTAATCCCATAAGTCTTTGCAGGGCAATATCTAATAAACTCCTCCATCTCCGAAGTAATATAAGCTCCCTCTTCCTTAGCTCTTGTAAGCTCCTTACCATCAATTCTCATAGATGGTGTTTTAAATACAACTTCAAAACCTGTAAGTTTATCTAAGTATCCTTCGCCTAGTTGAAACTTAACTCCTTGGCTTTCATATTTAGCAACTACCTCCTTCAAATCTTCCCTTGTTTTCTTATCGAAAGCAGTTACTTTAGCTCCAAGATTTATAAGAAACTCAATTAGAGGTATATTACTCACCCCTATACCTACTACTGCCACATTTTTATCCTTAATAAATTTTTTAAACTCAATAAAATCTCTTTTCATTTTTCTTCCTCCAGCATCACAATACTTATGCTTACTTAATTCATCTATTCCTAATTATATCACTTCTACAAGCTTTTAAAAACTCTCACTACAGTACATATTTAATGTTTCTAAAATATCAATCTCCATTTTTCCCCTAATTTCTCTCACGACTTCAAACCATATCGTTTCTTTAGATTTTAAAATTCAATTTAACTTTATTTTTTTATAGAAAACCCTTGATATACAAAATTCTGTGTGCTATAATTTGTTTGTGCCGTAAGTAAAGATGTTAAAACTTTTCCCCAAAGGTTTAGCATTGCACAAAACATATCCCCATGATTAAACCCTATTTTTTACCGGATGCAAATCCGGTTATTTTTTTACCCATTTTTAATAAAACCACTAAATTTTATCTCCCTCTATGATTTTTAACAATAACTCTAACATATATAACAGTTTAGCTGAACCCAAATAAAAAAATAGCCGCAAGAAATATAAATATCTCCCACGGCTAAATCTCATTTATTCAGTTCAAATATGACTAGGTAATTATTATATCGCCTAAACCTTTGACATTTAGTTATCTACTAAAACTCCATTTTAGCTTCTATATAAGCTACTAATTCGCTAATAGGCATTCTTATCTGCTCCATAGTATCTCTATCTCTTATAGTAACTGTATCATCTTCCATTGTATCGAAGTCTACTGTTATACAGAAAGGTGTTCCTATTTCATCTTCTCTTCTGTATCTCTTTCCTATACTTCCCGCTTCATCATAGTCTACAGCAAATCTCTTAGCAAGAGTTGCATAAACATCTTGAGCTTTTTCACTTAATTTCTTGCTAAGTGGAAGTACTGCTGCCTTAAATGGAGCTAAAGCTGGATGTAGGTGCATTACTGTTCTTACATCTCCACCTTCTAATTCTTCTTCATCATAAGCTTCACATAAGAATGCTAAAGCTACTCTGTCTGCTCCTAAAGATGGTTCTATACAATATGGAACATACTTCTCATTAGTTGTTGGATCAAGATAAGATAAATCCTGTCCTGAATGTTCCATGTGTCTCTTAAGGTCATAGTCTGTTCTATCAGCTATTCCCCAAAGTTCTCCCCATCCAAATGGGAATAAATATTCTATATCACAAGTAGCATTACTATAGAAAGATAACTCTTCTTGGTCGTGATCTCTGAATCTTAGATTGTCTTGAGTCATTCCTAAGTTGAATAAGAATTTCTTACAATATTCCTTCCAGTAATCAAACCATTCTAAATCTGTTCCTGGCTTACAGAAGAATTCAAGTTCCATTTGTTCGAACTCTCTTGTTCTGAATGTAAAGTTTCCTGGTGTAATCTCATTTCTGAAAGACTTACCAACTTGAGCTATTCCAAATGGTACTTTTTTTCTAGATGTTCTTTGAACATTTTTGAAGTTTACGAATATACCTTGAGCTGTTTCTGGTCTAAGATATATTTCACTCTTGCTATCTTCAGTTGTACCTTGGAAAGTTTTAAACATAAGGTTAAACTTTCTTATGTCTGTATAGTTCATTTTTCCGCACTTAGGACAAACTACGTTATGTTTTTCTATATATTCTTTGTATTCTTCGTTAGTCCAACCATCTGCAACTGCAACTTCAGCACCTTCAGATGTCATATGATCTTCAACTAATTTATCAGCTCTAAATCTAGCTTTACATTCTTTACAATCCATTAGAGGGTCTGCGAAACCTCCAACGTGACCTGTTGCAACCCAAACTTCAGGATTCATTAATATAGCACAATCTACTCCTACGTTATAAGGACTTTCTTGAACGAATTTTTTCCACCAAGCCTTTTTAACGTTATTTTTAAATTCTACCCCTAATGGACCGTAATCCCAAGAGTTTGCAAGACCTCCATATATCTCAGATCCTGAGAATATAAATCCTCTATTCTTACATAAAGCTACCATTTTGTCCATGGTTAATTCTTTTACCATATTCATTACCTCCATTTTAAATTACTTCTTACTTTGTTTCAGAATTAATTGTTTATAAATAAAAAAACTCCAACTAGTTAAGGGACGAAATAATATCCGCGGTTCCACCCTTATTAGCTAAAGCTCATCTTTCACATTACCATAACTCAAAAGCTCCCTTCACAATATACGCCCAATGATTTTCACCTACCATCATCTCTCTTAAGGGTTTCTACTACTACTCTTCTTTCTCATCGTTATTATTCAATTATTATATTTACTTATTATACCCAATATTGTTTAACTATACCCAAATATAATGAAATAAGCCGACAAAATGTCCGCTACTATCAATTAGCTACCATAAATAAAAAAATGGCTCCGCGAAGAGGATTCGAACCTCCAACCTATCGGTTAACAGCCGAGTGCTCCACCGTTGAGCTATCGCGGAATATTTTTACTATAATTTAATTATATCATCTAGTTTCTAAATTTCAAGAGTATTTTCATTAATTCTTAAATAAAAAAATATAAGGGCCTAAATAATAAATTTAGGCCCTTCCACTCCCCCCTAAAAAGGGATTTTTATTATTAATTATTAAGTGGTTTCATAGTTGGGAATAGTATAACGTCTCTTATAGATGTAGCATCTGTTAAGAACATTACTATTCTATCAATACCAATACCTAATCCACCTGTTGGAGGCATTCCAACTTCTAGAGCATTCATGAATTCCTCATCGATTAGATAAGCCTCATCATCTCCAAGCTCTCTTTCCTTTGCTTGTTGCTCAAATCTCTCTCTTTGAACTATTGGATCGTTAAGCTCTGAGTATGCATTACATACTTCTCTACCATATACAAATCCTTCAAATCTTTCAGTGAAAGCTTCATTTCCACGTTTTTTCTTTGTAAGTGGTGAATTTTCAACTGGGTAATCACAAAGGAATGTAGGTTGAATTAAATGCTCTTCTCCGAACTCTTCAAATAAAGCATTAAGAATATCACCCTTAGTACAATCTTTTATTTCTTTTACCATCTCTAAGTGTTTTTCTTTAGCTATCACTCTAGCTTCTTCATCAGTCTTAACTTCGTTAAAGTCTATTCCAGCATATTCTTTAACAGCATCAACCATAGTTAATCTTCTCCATGGTGGTGTGAAGTCTATTTCAGTTCCCTGATAATTTACCTTAGTAGTACCATGAACCTTCTCACAAGCATATGCAACTAACTGCTCTGTTATGCTCATCATATCATTATAATCAGCATATGCCTCATATAACTCTATCATTGTAAATTCTGGGTTGTGTCTTACACTCATTCCTTCATTTCTGAAGTTTTTACCCATATCATATACTTTCTCAAGTCCACCAACTATACATCTCTTTAAGTATAACTCTGTAGCTATTCTTAGGTACATATCGATGTCTAGCGTATTGTGGTGAGTCATAAATGGTCTAGCAGCAGCTCCTCCAGCTATTGGTGATAGAATTGGAGTTTCTACCTCTAAGAATCCTTTATTATCTAAGAATTCTCTTATTGATTTTATTATTTGTATTCTTTTTATAAAAGTATCTCTAACATCCTTGTTCATAACAAGGTCTACTTCTCTTTGTCTATATTTTAAATCTGGATTTTTAAGTCCGTGGAATTTCTCTGGAAGTGGCTTTAAAGATTTAGATATAAGTCTTACACTCTTAGCTTTAACAGAAGTTTCCCCTGTTTTAGTTACAAATGGTGCACCTATAACTTCTAAAAAATCACCTATATCAAAAGTTTTTGCATCTTTAAATTGCTCTTCGCCAACTTGATCAAGTCTTATATAAACTTGTATCTTTCCACTTCTATCATGAATATCACAGAATCCAGCTTTCCCTTGAATTCTTTTTGACATAAGTCTTCCAGCTATTGTTACTTCTGTCTCTTGTAATGATTCGTAATTATCCTTAATTTCTTGTGCATTGTGAGTTCTATTAACTTTATATACATCAAAAGGATCTTTACCAGCTGTTTGAAGATCAGCTAGCTTTTGTCTTCTAATCATCACTTGTTCATTAAATTCTGCTTCTTGAGCTTCTAAGTTTTCGTTAGAAACTTCTAGTGAACTTTCGTTCTTAACTTCAGTAGTCATAAAATACTCCTCCTACTATCTTCTAATCTCTAATATTTCATATTTGCTCATTCCATCTGGAGTTGAAACTTCAACAATCTCTCCAACTTTTTTTCCCACAAGGGCATTCCCTACTGGGGATTCATCAGATATTTTGCTTTGGTAAGGATCTACTTCTGCAGAACCTACTAATTGGAATTCTATTTCTTCATCAAATTCATAATCCTTAACTAATACCTTGCTTCCAATTGCAACTAAATCTTTAGGCAGTTCATTTTCATCAACTACTGTTGTGTTTCTTAGCATATTCTCTAATTGAATTATTCTTCCCTCAACAAATGCTTGCTCATTTTTAGCTTCATCATACTCTGAGTTTTCACTTAAGTCTCCATATCCAAGTGCAACTTTTATCTTTTCAGTTATTTCTTTTCTTTTAACTGTTTTTAAATATTCTAATTCTTCCTCAAGTTTTTTAATTCCCTCATAAGTCATTATGTGTTTTTTTGCTTCGCTCATTTCTTTCTCCCCTTTTATCATAT
>DALZNT010000137.1:0-7271 GCA_032005505.1 Clostridium sp.
CAGATACAAATGAAGTTAGAATAGATCCAAAGACAGGAACTCTTATAAGAGATGGTGTTCCTTCAATAATAAACCCAGATGATAAAAATGCTTTAGAGGGAGCTTTAGCTCTTAAAGATTTATACGGTGGACACGTTACTGTTATAACAATGGGACCTCCACAAGCTAAAGTTGCTTTAGAAGAAGCATTAGCAATGGGAGCTGATGAAGCTATCCTTGTTACAGATAGAGCATTTGCAGGAGCTGATACATTAGCTACTTCTCACGCTTTAGCTGCAGCAATAAAAGGTTTAGAGTATGATGTAATATTCGCTGGAAGACAAGCTATCGATGGAGATACTGCTCAAGTTGGACCAGAAATCGCTGAACATCTTGGAATGGCTCAAATCACTTATGTAGAAGCTGTTTCTGAAGAGAAAGCAGGAGTTCTAAATGTAAGAAGAGCTTGGGAAGATGGATATGAGAACATCAGAGTTAAAACTCCAGTTCTATTAACTGCAATTGAGACTTTAAATGTTCCAAGATACATGAGCATTAAAAACATATTCTCAATGGCTAAAGAGAAAGAAGTTAAAGTTTGGACTGTTGCTGACATCGATGTTGATGTTAACAAATTAGGTCTTAAAGGATCACCTACAAAGGTTAAAAAATCAATGACTAAAGAAGCTAAAGGTCAAGGAGAGATCTTTAACGTTGGACCTAAAGAAGCAGCTTCAATAGCACTTTCAAAACTAAAAGAAAAGCACTTCATCTAAATTGATGAAACTCCTTCTCATTTCATTCGAAGGAGTAAATTCTGTTAGCCAAATCAGAGATTTGGAACATCACTTAAGGAGGATATTACCATGAATATAACAGATTATAAAGGTGTTTGGGTCTTTGCAGAGCAAAGAGACGGAGAACTACAAAAGGTTGCATTAGAATTATTAGGTAAAGGAAGAGAAATAGCAGACAAGCTTGGAGTTAAGCTTACAGCTCTATTACTTGGACACAAAAATATAGAAGAAATGACAAATGAATTAGGAGCTTTCGGTGCTGATGAAGTATTAGTATGCAATCACGAGCTTTTATCTCACTACACAACTGATGCTTATACAAAAGTAATAAACGAAGTTGTAAACATTAAAAAACCAGAAATATTATTCATCGGAGCTAGCTTCATCGGAAGAGACTTAGGTCCAAGAGTTGCTGGAAGACTTTCTACAGGATTAACTGCAGACTGTACAGCTCTTGATATAGATCCAGAGAACAACAATCTTCTAAGCACAAGACCAGCTTTCGGAGGAAACTTAATGGCTACTATCGTTTGTGGAGATCATAGACCACAAATGTGTACAGTTAGACCAGGAGTTTTTGAAAAATCAGCTAAAGATGAGAACAGAACTTTCAAAATTGAAGAGTTCGAAGTTAAATTATCTGCTGAAGATATCAGAACTGAAACAATCGAAGTTGTTAAATCATTAAAAGAAATGATCGATATAACTGAAGCTAATATCATCGTATCTGGTGGTAGAGGAATTGGAAATAAAGAAAACTTCACTCTACTTAGCGAATTAGCTGATGCTATGGGGGGAACTGTTGCAGGTTCAAGAGCAGCTGTAGATAATGGCTGGGTAGAAAAAGCAGTTCAAGTTGGACAAACTGGTAAGACAGTAAGACCAAACATCTACATCGCTTGTGGAATTTCTGGAGCAATCCAACACTTAGCTGGAATGCAAGATGCTGACTTCATCATAGCAATCAACAAAGATGGTGATTGTCCAATAATGAAAGTTGCTGATGTAGCTTTAGTTGGAGATGTTGCTAAAATAGTTCCAGAACTTGCAGCTCAATACAAGGAAATGAACAAGTAATATAAAATAAAATACTTTTTTCATTAACATACAGCCTGACACTGAGTAATTGGTGTCAGGCTTTTTATATTGCCTACTAATATATGAGAAGTATTAAGAGAGTAGTAAACGTTTTTAGTGACTGATATGCCTTAAATTAAGTACACTTTTGACTAAATGTGAAAAAAGATAATTGTGCAAAATGGTCCATTAGTACTATTTAGTGAATCCATGAAGCCTTAATTTTTTATGGGGAATTTTATATAATTAATATATAGACAGGATACCAAGGTATCTATGAAAGAGGGATTAATTTATGAAAAACTTAGCATTAAGAGATGCAACAGAAGGGGATGCCACCATTATTACTGGCCTAATATATGCCACGGAAGATAATCCAGATCATGTTTGGGGTCAGGGGACAAAAGCTACAATTTTAAATAGGATTCAGTGGCTAGTTGAAAGTGATAGTTCAAGATATTCTTATTCAAATATTAAGGTTGCAGAGTTTGATGGAAAAATTTGTGGAGCTATAATACTTTTGAATAGTGACGAAATATTATCCATGGACATTAAAACTAGTTTAAAGCTAATTACATTAATTAAGGGCTTTAAAGCAAAAGGAAAATTTATTAAGGACTTATTTTCAGGTAGAAACTTAGAAGAGGGTGGAGAGAAGGAGCTATATATAGCTAATTTAGCTACTACAGAAGATGTTAGAGGATTAGGAATCGGAAAAGAACTAATGAAGCTAGCAGAGAGAGTTGCTAAGGAAGAAGGCTATAAAGGTTGTTCACTACTTGCTAAGGATGCAAAAGTAATGAAGTTTTATGAGAAACTAAATTATACTCTAGAGCGAGAAGAAAAGTATTTCGCTCAAAGTTTATATAGAATGGTAAAGATGGTCTAAATACCTTAATTATAATGTTAAATTGAAAAAAGTAATTCTAAATAATAAGGACTAAATTATTCAAATGAAATAATGATAAAAGATGATTGTTAGGATATCAGTGAAAAATAATCCTATGGGTGGAGCCTATTTAGTTAAAGAAAACTAAGTGAGGTTCTATTTTATTTTATATATTTATATTTTGTTGATGAAATTAGGAAGAAATTTTATAAAATACATTAACATATTAAGGGGAAAGGCGTATATATATATTATAAACTCTTTGCACTGCATATAAATCTACAGTACAAACTGAGCAGGCGATGAACCTTGGAGTTCGTGGGGCTGGGCCTTAAGGGCAACAGATGAAGCTTTTTAGCATCTGTGGGACAGTAGTATGTTTCATAGGTGTATTTTTTTATACATTTTTGGAACATTGCTTTAGAATTTGGCGTGCCATAGAGGAATCTAAGATGCTCAAAAGAGCAAAGGAGGTAACTTTTATGACAGAAAGAATTATCACCAAATCTAATTCAGGTTTAACAACAGAAAAGGCCCATGTACTACAGGGTCAATTCGGTAAAAATCAATTAACACCAGAAAAGAAGGAGAACTTTTTTATTAAAGCTCTTCACGTTTTAAGTGAACCAATGTTTATTTTGCTAATAGTAGCAGCGGTAATTTATTTTATTTTAGGTGAACCTCGTGATGGAGCAATTATGTTGATATTCGTTGTTGGAATAATTAGTATTGAAATAATTCAAGAATGGAAGACGGATAAAACCTTAAATGCACTGAAAGACCTTTCTGCACCTCATGTTAAGGTAATTAGGGATGGTATCGAAAAGTTAATCTTTAGTAGTGATTTGGTACCAGGAGATTTGATGCTAATTGAAGAAGGGGTAAAGATTCCGGCAGATGGAGAAATTATTAGAGCTAACGATTTATGTGTAGACGAGTCTTCATTAACAGGAGAAGCAGAAGGAGTATGGAAGGTAACCGTAGAAAATGCTGAATTTACATCAGACTATTGGAGAAAGGATTATTGTTATGCAGGGACTTTAGTTACTCAAGGGAGTGCAGCTGTGTTAGTTGACAAAATAGGAGCAGCTACAGAATACGGTAAAATCGGAACTAATGTGGCTTCTGCACCTGAAAGTCCTACACCACTTCAAAAACAAACAAGAAGTTTAGTTAAGCTTTGTTCTATAATCGCTGCGGGTTTATTTATTTTAGTGGGTATATTCACATATTTTAATATTTCTGACCACGAGATTTTAGATAGAATAATTGAAAGTATTTTATCTGGAGTTACCTTAGCTATGGCAATGATACCTGAGGAGTTCCCAGTTATTCTAACAGTATTTCTTTCTATGGGAGCTTGGAGACTTGCAAAGAAAAATTCTCTTGTTCATAAGCTTCCTTCTGTGGAAACTTTAGGGGCAGTATCAGTACTTTGTGTTGATAAAACCGGAACAATTACTATGAATGAGATGACAGTATCTAATAGCTGGGCATTCAATGGAGATACTATGGAGTTAGCTGAAATAATGGGGTTAGCCTGCGAAATTGAGGCTTATGACCCTATGGAAAAGGCAATGCTATCTAAGTGTGAGAAGTTAGGAATATCTAAAGAACACTTATTTTCCGGAAAACTTATAACAGAATACCCCTTTACTAACGAACTTAAAATGATGGGACATGTATGGAATCATGATAATGAAATAATTATTGCAGCCAAGGGATCACCAGAAAAAGTATTATCAATCTGTAACCTAGATAATGCAAAGCGCAGAACTATAGAGAATAAAATGGTAGAGCTTTCTAGGGAGGGACTACGAGTTATAGCAGTAGGTGTTATGAAACCAGAAAATGAAAGACAAATACCAGCTGTTATTGAAGATTGTAGATTAACATTTTGTGGATTAATAGGACTTTCAGACCCACCAAGGGAATCAGTGAAAGCAGATATTGAGCAATGTGTAAAAGCAGGGATTCGTGTAGTAATGATTACTGGAGATAATGGCATTACAGCTAGTGCTATAGCAAAGAAGATTGGTATGGTTAATAGTGATGAAATTATTAAAGGTAGTGAACTAGATAAAATGACCGATGAGGAACTTAGGGAACATGTTAATAATGTAAGCATATTTTCAAGAGTGGTTCCTGAGCACAAAATGCGTATCGTTAAGGCATTTAAAGAAAATGGTGAGATTGTTGCAATGACAGGTGATGGAGTTAATGATGCACCAGCTTTAAAATATGCAGACATTGGTATTGCAATGGGAAAACGTGGTTCTGAAGTATCAAGAGAAGCAGCGGATTTAATCTTAATGGATGATAATTTCTCTACTATAGTTGATACCATTAAGGATGGAAGAAGAATTTATGATAATATACGTAAAGCGGTAGGATATGTATTTACTATTCATATACCTATTGCAGCAGCATCATTATTTGCCCCATTTCTAGGTATAAATCCTGCAAGTTTACTTCTATTGCCACTTCATGTGGTGCTTTTAGAGCTGATTATAGACCCAACTTGCTCTATAGTACTAGAACGTCAGCCAGCAGAAAAAAATATCATGGAGCGCAAGCCTCGTAATGCAGATGAAAAACTTTTGACAGCTAAGAGTCTTTTATTAAGTATAGTGCAAGGGATAGTTATTTTTGCGGCTTCCTTTGGAACATATTATATATTACTTCAGCAAAATCCACAAAATGCCGAGGTTGCAAGAACTATGGGCCTTGTAATAATAATAATAGCAAATCTATTTTTAGTTCAAGTTATAAGCTCTAGGTATGATTATGCTATTCAATCTTTTATTAGGCTCGCTAAAGATAAGGTAATGTGGATAGTAAATATAGGAACTATTGTTGGTTTGTTAGCAATTTTATACACACCACTTTCTAATATTTTAAAACTTACACCATTATCTTTAAATGAATTGTTACTTTCAGCATTTATTGGAGCTATATCAGTCCTTTGGTATGAAGCTGTTAAGGTAGTAAACAAAGGTAGATTTAAAAAGCAAATGGAACGCTGTGCAAAGTGTAAATATAGACTAAGTGAAAATTGTAAATGTAGTTTAAAGAATAATAGTCAGTGGTCAGCAGGCTTTCAGTGTATAAATAAAGAACACGGTTATTAATATAGTGAATTAATCATACTATAAAATTATTAATACAATAAAGTTATTAAGATAAATTTAATAAGGTAAATTAAAAGGTAGCTATACCTAGGTGATAGCTACCTTTTATAAATTTTATAAGTTGTATTTATTAACCAGTTTTTTTATATTATCTCCAATAATTTTCATACCTTTTTCAATATCTTCATCACTTACTCTCCCAAAGCCAATTCTAAAGGTATCATTATGATTACCAGATGAATAAAAGATATCTCCAGGCATAAAGATTACTCCATCATCGTAGCATAAATTTAAAAGTTCTTTGGCATTTAGATTATTTTTAAGCTTTATAAAGATATGAAGACCACCTTCTCCAGTAACATATTCGTAGGGAATATACTTATCTACCATTTCCATTACGAGATTATACTTATCCCTATAATATTTTCGCACAGATTTTACATAGCGGTTAAAGGCACCACTTTTTAAATAATAGAAGAAGGTAGCTTGATTTAAAAATGAGGAGTGAATAGTACGTCCTCTTTTTACGCTTTCAAGGACATCTATTAGATTTTTATCCCCAAGAATCCATCCAATTCTTAGGCCTGGAAATAGAATTTTCGAAAGACTTCCTACATAGATAACTCCATTTCCATCACCACATAAAGATGCAATTGAAAGAGTGGGTGAACTAGAGTAAAGAAGCTCTTCATTAAATCCATCCTCTATTATAGGCACTGAATATTTTCTGAAAAGGTTATAGATATCTTTTCTACGTGCAGTTTTTGTAACTATTCCAGTAGGGTTATTATAGGAAGGTATAAGGTATCCAAACCTAGGAGTGTAGGTCTTTAGAGCTGTCTCTAAAGATGATAAGTCCATACCTTCTTTATCCATTTTTACTTGTACTATATTGAGACCATAAGCTTTCATAATTTTTAGTGCAGTATTATGAGTCGGTTCTTCACAGATAATATAATCACCTTGAGAAGTTAGTGAGCTAATAATTATGTCAAAGGCTTCAGTGAATCCATTTGTAACTAAAACTTCTTTATTTTTAGTAGCAACACTTTTTGCTTCCATGTATTCCATAAAATAATCGATAAGTGGAGCATAACCTTTTGCATATCCATAATTTAAAAGATTAGCTTCTTCATAGGTCCATGCATCTAGAAGAGCTCTTTTAAAATCCTCAAGATTAAAAAGACTTGGTTCAGGAGAAATGGATTTAAATGATATCATGCCTTTCTTGAAGGGAAGCTCACTTTTTATAATATCCATATTTCTAAGAGTATTTCCATAACTGTTAACTCTTGATAAATAGTCAATAGTATAGCTTTCACAGGAACTTGCACCTTCAATGAGAACAAAGGTACCAATACCTCTTTTAGTAACTATAATTCCTTTACTCTCCAGTTC
>DALZNT010000138.1:0-7237 GCA_032005505.1 Clostridium sp.
CTACTCTACTCATATTTATTAATGAAGGGAGTTGATATACATGTCAGTATTTAATATTAAAAATAACACAGCCCTAGTTATTAGATTTGCAAAGGGGCAAAATTTAGACGGAACACCTAAGATAGCTATTCAAAAGCTCTCTAATGCGAGTGCGACAGCTACAGATGCCTTTAAGGATCAGAAAGAAAATAAACTTAATCTTATTGTTAGCAATAATGAGACAACTTATAGAGTAATATAAGTAGAAGAGGGAATGAGTTAGTAATTGTTTCTTCCTTTTTATTATTAGATGGATTGGGAGGAGTAGAAATATATCCCTAATTGTAGTATAGTTGAGAAAGATATAATTAACATAGTTGGAAAATGTAGTAGTTGAGGTGAAAAACTTATGAAGACAATAGAAGTAGTTGCAGCAGTAATAAAAGATGGGGATAAGGTATTTGTTACTCGTCGTGATTATGGTGACTTTGAAAATATGTGGGAATTCCCAGGGGGCAAGGTAGAAGCTGGGGAAAGTAAGGAAGCAGCACTTATACGTGAGATTAAAGAAGAATTGGAGCTAGACATTAATGTTTCTGACTTCTTAATTACTGTTGAGTATGATTATCCAAACTTTCATCTTGTAATGGATTGTTACCTATGCAATATTTGTGGTGGAAAGTTAAAGCTTAATGCACATAACGATGCAAGATGGATTTCTATTAAAGAATTAGATACTCTTAATTGGGTTCCCGCAGATATTTTAGTAGTGGATAAAATTAAAAGTCTATAAAAGAAAATTTTTATTTTCTTTTATAGACTTTTTTGTTTTATGAGAAGCCCTAAGTTTTTATTAATCATCCCATCATTTGAGAAAAAGGTAGTGTTATTATAGTTTTGTCAGGAAGTAGTCTTTAGGATATTATATAGGAAAATTTTCTTTAGGAGATTAGATAATCATAAAGGTCCTCTCTTATAGGAGTTTTAAGCTCATACTTAATTTCAACAGCAGTTTTATTAGTATTTTTCATGATAATAGGCGTAGGGTGTCCCACCGCTTTGATTTTTCCAAGATAATAAAATTCCTTTGAAATATCATCATCTTTATTTTTTCTTACAAATAAATTCATATCAACACCATCATTTTCAGCATTATAAATCTGTTTAACATCAGTAGAATCAGCAGTTCTTCCAGATTTAGAGATAGCGATGATTTGAGAATTAGAGACAAATCTATCATGATAGTTAATGGTGTCGTTTATATCCTCAGATTTATCATAGTTAATGAATACAGGGAAGGTTTTAGTTTTCTTATCAAATTTATAGCCACCTATATTTAAAGCTACTTCACCCTTTTCCCATTCAAGGAGCCTGCACACATCCTCATAGGTGTATTTCTGATATAGCTGAAAACTTGTATTCATATAGCGTAGACTGTAGTTTTTAGTGTATCTATAGATTCCAAATTCAAGCACTTCTTTAAGAACCATTCTAAAGTTTTCATCTTTAAGATTTTCCACAAAAACCGTTGAAAGCATATAGTCATTACCACTTGTTTCAAGGAAGATACAGTCCTTATAGGTATTTTTTGCAGTTCCACTAGTAAATTCATTTGTAAGTATATTAACTATAGAAGTCTCCGTATTATCAGTGAAATCTATGTTGTATTTTTCTTTTAAAATATTTCTTAGGTTAGAAAGAAGAGAGCAGCAGCTTTGGTTATCCATAGCATATTTTAATAGTTCAAGCTCATGAATTCTCTTGCCTGAAGCCAACTTTTTAGATATAAACTCTATAAAGGTCTCTTGTACTTTAGTAAGAGATATAGTATATTCTTTGTCATATTTCTTTAGAAAGCCGTGATAGGAGCCTAAACTTTTATTATCAAAAACAATTAAAGGGTCCATAGAGTCATATAAATCAAAGTCTATTAAACTAGGTATTCTGCCAAGCTTTTGCCTTAGTCTAATATAGTTTTCTTTAATAAACTCAACTTTATTAAATTTTACTTTATCAATAGCTTCGAAGATACGCTTTTTAGATATCTCATCAAAATTAATGGTAGAACAGCCAGGAATCACTCTATTTCCTTCTAAAACATATTTTCTAATATTGTCTTTGTTATAGGAGTTATCGCCAGAGAGAGCCACGGGAATTAAAAAGTTATTATCGTAGTTTCCAACAAAGTCTATAATGACCACGTATTCTTTGCTGTCATACTTTCTAAGACCACGACCTAATTGTTGAACAAAAACTATAGCAGATTTTGTAGCTCTTAGCATTACAACTTGATTTACAGATGGGATATCAACACCTTCATTAAAGATATCCACAGTGAAGATATAATCAAGGCAATCTAAGCTTTCATCCTGCTCTAAGCGTTTAATTGCAGAATTACGCTGCTCCTGAGAGTCTTCTCCCGTTAAGGCTACAGTGCTAAAGCCACGCTGATTGAATTTTTCAGAAAGGGTTTTAGCCTCCTGTTTATTACTGCAGAAAACAAGCCCCTTAACTCTATCCCCACAGTAACCATAAAAGTTTATTTTATCAATGATATGATTTACTCGATGATCATCCACTAAGTATTTAAATTCAGAGGCATCACTTAATTCATGACCATCTGCAGAGATATCTGTTATTCCAAAGTAGTGAAATGGACAGAGTAAATCTTCTTCTAAAGCATGCTGAAGCCTGATTTCATAGGCAATGTTATAGTCAAACATTTTAAAAATATCAAAATCATCACTTCTCTCAGGTGTGGCAGACATACCTAGTAGAAACTTTGGCTGAAAATATTCCACCAGCTTTTGATAGCTCTTGGAACCAGCTTTATGAACCTCATCTATAATAATGTAGTCAAAAGCATCCCTTAAAAAAGTAGATAATACATCATCATTAGAGATAGTTTGGATGGTAGAGAAGATAAAATCCTTATCCACATCCTTAGAATTACCTGAGAGGACACCCATACTTCTAGTATCACCAAAAACATTTATAAAGCTATTTAAGGCTTGCTTTGCAATTTGTTCTCTATGTACAACAAATAGTGCTTTCTTAGGATTAAAGTTTCTAATATCAAAGGCAGATAAATAGGTCTTACCTGTTCCAGTAGCAGAAATTATTAAAGCTTTATCATGTCCATTTTCTCTAACCTTAGTAAGAGAATTAATTGCGGCTATCTGCATTTTATTAGGCTTTAGCTTATACTGAGAGAGTCTTGGAATAATACTCTTTTTAGCATATTCCCTTTGCTTTTTATAGATTTCTTCATAGGTTTCAATGAGTTCCAGAGTTAAATCCTCTGCATCCACCCACATGGATTCAAATTCATCTAAAACAGATTGAGTTAAAGCACCTTCCTTAAGAGAAGATACTGTAAGATTCCATTCTTTATTTTTAGTTAAAGCTGTTTGCGTAAGGTTTGAGCTGCCAACTATAACCTTATAATAATCCTCATGCTTAAAGATATATCCCTTAGTATGGAAGTTATCTTTGCAATACATTTTTATACTAAGATTAGAAAACTCTAAAAGCTTTCTCATCGCCTTGGGCTCACTGAAGTTTAGATAATTAGTAGTTATGATTCTGCCCTTAATATTCTTCTTTTCCAAGTATTTTAGGGTCTCTAAAAGTGGCGTTATGCCGCTGCTTGTAATAAAGGCTACACATAGCATGAACTCCTTACACTTTGTAAGTTCAGAGGTAATATCACTCAAAACTTTGGTCCCTTTATTATGGTCATTTATTATTAATTTTGGTCTTAAAGCTAAATTAGAATCTATAAGTCCACTTATTAACCCTGTCTCTGAAGCTTTAAGTATTTCAGAACCAATGGTGGATTTGTCAGGATAGCTTGTCTCTATTGATTTAGCATTAATAGCTGTTGTTAAAGTTTTATTAGTAATATCTATAGTCATTTTAAGGTCCCCCACATATGTATAATTCAAAATATTTGTTCAAATTTTACTATAATTATATCATATGGAGTATGGTTTGACATGAAGTAGGCTCAGTTATTGATATTATTTGGCTAGGTATACTTTTATAAGTAAAGATACCGTATCATAGGTAAGGTTTAATTAGGGTACAAAAGTGATTTAAAATATATATTTTAAATAGAATTAACTTAGTATTTTTTTAGATTAGGATACAATAGTAAAGTAAGGGGATGAAATGGAAGAAGTCATAGCAACTACAGGGGAGTGCTTTATGAGATATTATTACAAATCGCTATTTTGTTTAATAAAATAAATTATAATGAAATCTGTTAAGGCTTTGGAGGATTAATACAATGTTAGAAGATAAACAAAAGAAAATTCCTTGGGGGATATTTAGTATTAAACAAACTTATTATATTTCCAAGACCGGACTTTGCAATTTGTAAAGGGAGTAAGATTGAGTTTATCTTAGATGCTAAGTACAGAGACCTATGGGAAAAACCACTTCCAAGAGAAATGTTGTACCAGCTATCTCTATATGCTTTAAGTGGTGTAGATAATAAGAAAGCTAGAATTATATATCCTAGTAGTTGTAAGGAGGCTAAGCTACAGCGTATTGATATAAGGAATGTAGTAACTGGAGTTGGGATAGGCAGAGTTGACTTGCAGCCCGTGGATATACATAAGATGTTGATAGTAATAGATGGTAGAGAATGGGATAAAAAGAAATATCTTATGACTAAAATTTTATAGTGTGATAAGGAAGCGGCATTTTATAAGGATGACAGCTTTTTTTATTGAAAAATAAGAGGCGTATGCTATAATATAGTAAAAATGTAAATAAAAGCAAAAGTGGAGGTAGGTATGAAAAATCAATCTAGTAAACTTACAGGAAGAAGAGAACCTAAATTGTGGGAGGCTTTGGTACCAATTATAGGAATGGCAGTTATTATTGTTTATGCAATGTTGGTACTTGAAATAGACCCACATATTCCTATTGTTTTATCTACTATTTTAGCAGGACTTATGGCTTTGAAGGTTGGCTGTAGTTGGAATGATATAAGCGATGGAATGATTAATAGTGTACATAGAGCTATTGAGGCTTTAATTATTGTTATGATAGTAGGTATGCTCATTGGATCATGGGTATTATCAGGTTCTGTACCAGCTATGATTTATTATGGTTTAGACATTCTATCGCCAAGATTTTTCCTTCCTGCAGGATGTATCCTATGTGCTATTGTTTCTGTTTCTACAGGTAGTGCGTGGACATCATCAGGTACAATAGGTATCGCACTTATGGGAATTGGAGCTGGATTAGGTATTAGACCAGAATTAACTGCAGGTATGATTATATCAGGAGCTTATTTCGGTGACAAAATATCACCATTGTCTGATAGTACAAATGTTGCTGCAGCGGCTGCAGAGACTGATTTGTACAAGCATGTTAGATCTATGATGTATACTACTGTCCCAAGTTTTATTATTGCACTTATTCTCTATACCATAATTGGATTACAATATGATACCACTAATTTTAATCCTGAAAACATTTCTATGATTAAGGAGGCTTTAGCAGGAGAGTTTAATATTTCCTTATGGCTTCTTTTACCACCAGTATTTGTTTTAATGACTGCTATGCTTAAGGTTCCAGCGATTCCATCTCTTTTAGGTGCTGCGGGGATTGGAGGCGTGTTTGCTATGATATTTCAAGGGGCAACTCTTACAAGCGTGTTGGATGTATTTCAAAATGGATATATTGGTGAAACTGGGTATCAAGTAGTTGATAAGTTATTAACTCGTGGTGGAGTTAATGGGATGCTTTGGACTATATCTTTAATTATTTTTGCATTGTGTTTTGGGGGGATTCTAGAGAAGGCTGGATTTACTGATGCTATTTTAAAGAGAGTTATAAAGCATGTACATTCAGTGGGAGGTCTAGTTGCTACTACTATAGTAACTGGTATTATGTGCGACTTTGTATTAACTGATCAGTATTTAGCTAATATTATTCCAGGTAGAATGTATTGTAAGGCTTATGACGAAATGGGACTAGAGAGACATTATTTATCGAGAACTCTTGAGGATGGAGGTTCATTGTGGTCACCGATGTTCCCATGGAATGGATGTGGTGCATATCAAGCAGCCACATTAGGGGTAGCTACATTTGCATATTTTCCATTTGCATTTTTAAATCTTATAAATCCTATAGTTTCTATTTTCATGGCTTACATGGGCATTGCAGTATTTAGAAGGAAAGAGGCGCAACATGATTTAAAAGCGAGTGCTGAAACTAGCGTTGATTGATAAATAATTCTGTTACATTAAATTAAGTAATAGTAGTTTTATAAGTAAGTATTCTTCAGGGGAAATACTAAAACCCCATGAATTTTAGTGATGGCCAGAGGCAAGAACTTGATAATAATATAGAAATCAGCTTTTAGTTGCATAGTCTTTTTCAAAACGTCCTTGGCATAGGGACCATTTTAAAGTTAACCTAGCCTTTTAGTTGCAAATATTATGAAGTTTATGGAAAGTTTTAATAGAATATGGTAGAATTATATGAATAATGTAATTAACTTAGGGGGTATTATGGATATCAAAAATTTAATTCTAAAAAACAAAAGTATAGCTATCTGTCTAGTTATTGCTCTAGGTCTTGGGGTTATAGGTGGCAGAAGTGATATGTCAAAAGCCGAATATAATAGTTCAGTTGAGCAAAAAGAGCAATTAGATAGTGAGATAGTTGCGGTGGACAAGCAATTAGAGGAAGTTCAAAATGAAGTTACTGCGCTTCAAGCTAAGAAGGATGAAGCAGATAGATTAGCTAAGGCAGAAGCGGACAGAATTGCAAAAGTTGAAGCGGAAAGACTGGCGCAAGAAGAAGCTGCTAGGCTGGCACAAGAAGAAGCCGATAGATTAGCACAAGCTGAGGCTGATAGAATAGCACAAGAGCAGCAAAATACTAATAATTTTGTTGCCAGTGGAAATGGTCAAACTAATGCAGTAGCAGAAACTCCGGTAGGAGAAATGGTATGGTTATCAGCAACTGGAGAAAAATATCATTCAATAAATAATTGTGGAAAAATGAACCCTAATAATGCAAGACAAGTAAGTCTTGAGAATGCAATATCAAGTAATCATCAAGCTTGTTCAAAGTGTTACTAAAAGAGGTGAATATATGGATAAAAAAGAACCAAATAAAAGAGGAATATCAGGATTTTTTAAGCGTTATTATAAAGAAGTTATTACTGTTGTTGTAGGCTTTATGATTGGTAGTTCAATAGGAAGCATAGGGCGAGTTTCATCAACCTTATCAG
>DALZNT010000139.1:0-7223 GCA_032005505.1 Clostridium sp.
TTTCTTACTTTCATGTTTTGCACCACCTTATATTTATAATCTTCAGTTCGCACTTTATTACAACTATACATTAATATTACCATAACTTTCCATGAAAATAAACAAAACATTTAAGCAGAAATTAGGCAACCTTTTTAGGGCGTAATGAATTAACTGTAGTTGCTCTATTTGTAGCAAGTACATGAGTTAATAGAGTTCTTTTAAGTTTTACTTTATCCAAGGATTTGTTCAATTCAAGAAAACGATTCCAAAATAAATAGTTGTCCATCCATCTCGTAGCGACTCCTTTAAAATGTAGATTAATCCATGTTTTAAGCCTACCATGATAGGAATTGACATGTTGAATATGGTATATTTTTTTAATTACATATTTCTTTTGGGATGCATTGACTTGTTTATGCTCTAAGCCTTTAAGTTTAGCAAAAGAAATATAGTTTTTAGCAGAATCGCTACACAACAGAGAATTAGGGGATATATAGTCTCCTATAACATCATCTTCTCCTTTGCTGTTATCCTACCCATACCAGCGTTTCTGCTTAATATATGACCATTTCTATCCATAACAACTAAAACACAAACTTGTTCATGACTAATGCCTCTTAATGAAGCCTTAACCCCTCTTTTGTGTGACTTACGGTAGCCTGTTTTATTTCCTTGATTCTTACCCTTATATGATTCAAGGAAAAAGGTTTCATCAGACTCAATAATGCCTGATAAGGATTCAATATCCATTGAACTCAAGGAAGAAGGCACCTTGTGTCGCCAATAAAATGCAGTAGATAGACTTATATCAATTATCTTTACAATCTTGGGAAGGGTCATCCCGTCTGCTATACATTGAATATATTTAGCCCATTTGTCAGGGTAGTGTGTACCAGCCATAGGGCTACATGATATATCATTAAAAGTTTTACCACAGTCTTTACACTTGTAACGCTGTCGGTTACGGTACTTACCATGTCCTATGATATGTGTGCTATTACAATGTGGACAGTAAGCACCTTTAGCAAAACGGGCTTCTCTAATATCTTTTAGGTAATCTCTTATTTCATCAGAACTTCTATTAACTACAGGATAAATCATATTATAAAATTGTTTTCTATTATAAGGTGATAATTTTTCAAATTCATTATAAACTTCCAAGACTCCCATAAAAAATTCTTCCAAACATACGTTCTAATAATAGTATAACATACTTTGAAAGTACCCACAATATTTACGAAAAGAGCCTTTATTTATCATCATAATTCAATTCCTCCTTTTGTGATTTTTCACACTTCTTTTATCGATATAACTTTTCAATTTATATGTATTATCACTTATTGTAATACACTTTAATTGATAACAATTTTCAAGTGCTTCTTATAAATTTTTACAAACTTTTTATTATCATTGATAAATTTATAATATTCATATATAAATAATAGGATTCATGAGTATACTAAGCATCTCATGAATCCTATTATTTAAATTTCCATAATTATAGGGAAAATAGTTGGTCGTCTTTTTGTCTGTCCATATAAATATTCCTCTAGGGCCCTCTTTACATTTAACTTTAGAACATACCACTCTACTACTTTATTAGATAGAGAATTCTCTATTTCCCTCCTGGCAATCTCCTTGCACCCCTTAATCATAGCTTCTGCTTCCTTAGCATATACAAAGCCTCTAGTTATAATATCTGGCCCAGCTATTATAGTATAAGTTTCACTATCTACAGCTATTACTACAGTTAACATTCCATCTTTAGCTAGATATCTTCTATCTCTTAGAACTATATTTCCTACGTCTCCAACACCGATCCCATCAACAAATACCATTCCTGTGCTAACTTTTCCAACTTTTTTAGCATCTTCTGAAGATATTTGAAGAACATCACCTGTATTCATAATAAATATATTCTTTTCATCCATTCCTAAGCTTTGAGCTAAATCCTTATGATGCTTTAAGTGTCTAAACTCACCATGAACTGGCATAAAATATTTTGGATGAACAAGAGTATGTATTAACTTTAATTCCTCTTGACACGCATGACCTGATACATGAACATCCTCTAGGGCTTTATAAATAACATCTGCTCCCCTTCTATAAAGTTCATTGATAACTTTTCCAATGAGCTTATCATTACCTGGAATTGGTGATGCCGAAATAATAAATAGATCCTGAGGCTCTATTTGTATTTTTCTATGATTAGAAAAAGCTATTCGCGCAAGTCCTGCCATAGGTTCACCTTGGCTGCCTGTAGTTATAATTGTTATCTCCTCATTATTATATTTTTCTATATCATCTACACCTATAATTGAACCCTCTGATATATGAAGATATCCAAGTTCCATAGCTACCTGAGATATATTTTCCATACTTCTTCCACTAAATGCTATCTTTCTATTATGTTGAATTGATGCATTAGCTATCTGCTGCATTCTATGAATATTTGATGCAAAAGTAGCAACAATTACCCTTCCTTTAGCAGTTGAAAAGATTTTATTTAAAGTTTGACCTATAGATTTTTCTGACAAACTATGTCCAGCTCTTTCTACATTTGTGCTATCAGCCATTAAAAGTAATACTCCTTCTCTTCCAAGAGCTGAAATTCTTTCTAAATCCATTGTTTTACCATCAATTGGAGTATAGTCAATCTTAAAATCTCCAGTGTGAAGTATTATTCCTACTGGTGTATGAATTGCAAGAGAACATGAATCTGCTATGCTATGAGTATTTCTTATAAATTCTACCTTAATCTTATCTAGTTCAATTACATCTCCAGCTTCCACATTATTTAGCTGGCATTCACTTAGAATTTCATGTTCCTTAAGCTTATTTCCAACTATACCCAAAGTTAATCTAGTTCCATAAATAGGTACATTTAACTGTTTTAAAATATATGGTAAAGAACCAATATGATCCTCATGACCATGTGTTAAGAAGATTCCTTTAACCTTTTCTTTATTTTCCTTTAAGTACCTTATATCAGGAATAATTAAATCTACTCCATACATATCTTGATCTGGAAAAGCAATGCCACAATCTATAACAATAATCTCATCGTCATACTCTAAGGCAGTAATATTCTTTCCTATTTCACCTAACCCACCTAATGGTATAATCTTAACATGTCTATTTTCTTCCATGAAATCCCTTCCTTTGTATATCAATTATTTAATATCTTTAGTATTTCTCATTAATTATTATTTAAATACTCCTAAAGGATAATTTGTTTATTCATTAAGGTTTTTAACAAAAATATAACTCCCTAAGGATATTTCCCTAGAGAGCCTACTACACTTTAAGCATTATCTTCTTAATTCATATTTTATTCTTTCTGTGTAACTTCCTTCTTCATCATAGCCAGTTTCAATATTTAGTTTCACTAGCTTCATTTTATGACTTAACTCAACTTTTTCTTCATTAAGATGCTTGAATAGGTATACATCTCCATCATCAAAATTATGTTCCCTAATTTCAGGCTTAAATTTCAAATTGCTGTTCATTAAATAATCAGTATATACATAGGTATCCTCTGAAATCCATTCACCATTGTCCCCATATATTTTGCTTGTATCACCTGTGAATATAAAAATTGGAGGAATATTTTTCTGTGTACAGATTTCTTTTATCTCTTGTGCACCGTATTGTTCATGAATTTGCTTTTTATAATATACTTTTCCAATTTCAAACATTATATTTCCACCCCCATTATAATTTTACTATCTTTTCTATTACATTACAATTTATTTTTCAAATCTTCTTAATATTTCTTAAATTTTGTATTATATCAAAAAAGTCCCGGGTTTCCCCAGGACTTTTATTTATTTAAATTGGTTTATGAACTCAGAAATTTCTTCTTGGCTTTTTCCCATTATACTTTTAACTTCGATAGTACCTGCCTTTAATTCTTCTTCAGCAGCTTCTATTTTAGCTTTTCCCTCTTCGGATACATATTTGTCATATAAGTCATTTTTAACTATATCAACAACACCATCTGCATATCCGAGTACTTCATAACCACTTTTATAGTTTCCATCTAAAACATCCTCAATAGCTCCATATAAAGCATTACCTATTAACTTTAAAACTGAAGTTATTAATTTAAAAATTCTTCTACCGTTAAATATACTTCCTCATACCCTAACCTTCTACAAAGTTGAGTAACATGAGGCTGTTCTAAATAGGCCTCTTTAAGAATATCTTTCTTTGAAAAGACTACTTTAGTTGACTCATCAAGTAAAATTTCTCCTTCAGCAAAAACTACTGTCCTTTCAAAACTTTCAGCCACAAAGTCCATATCATGAATAATAGTAATTACTAACTTTCCATCTTCACTTAATTTTTTAATTATAGATTTTATAACCTCTTTGCCCTTATAGTCCTGGGCAATTGTAGGTTCATCTAAAATAATTACCTGAGTATCCATTGCGATAATAGATGCGATTGCAACTAATTTACGCTCTGAAAGACCTAGGTCATATGGATTCTCATTTGCCATATCAGCTAACCCAACCATTTTTAGTGCTTCAATTGATTTATCTTTAGCTATCTCCCTGTTCACTCCTATATTTAAAGGTCCAAACATAACTTCATCAATAACTTTATTCTTGAAAATTTGGTCATTAGGGTTTTGAAATACAAATCCCACTTTTCCTGCCAACATTGCCACTGTCTGAGTTGAGATATCCTTACCTCCATAATAAATTGTACCACCCACTGGCTTTAATAATCCCTTAATCAACTTAACAAAGGTAGTTTTTCCAGCGCCATTCTGACCAATAATTGCAGTAGTTCTTCCATCAAATGCTATATTCATCATCTTTAATATTGGTTTATCCAATATATATGAGAAATTTAAATTTTCAACTTTTATAATCTTATCCTTATTTTTACTCATCGTACTCGCTAATATCCTAGGTGCCTTCCTATAGCCTTTTAAAAGAGTATTTGCTCCTTCTAACGTTATTGGATATAAACCAGTATCAATATTTCTTATATTAAGCGCTTTGCATATGCGAGTGAATGCAGGTGCTTCAACTCCATAGTCCTCAAGATTATCCATAGAAAATATTCTTTCTGGCTTGTCAAACCCCACCAGCTTACCTTTATGAAGTAGCAAAACACGGTCGCTATAAGCTGCAATTTTCTCTATTTTATGTTCTACCATAATTACTGTAATTCCTGAAGCTGTTAGAGCATTTACGGCACTAAATACTTCTTCACTTCCCTGTGGATCAAGCTGTGATGTTGGTTCATCTAAAACTATAATCTCAGGCTTCATAGCTAAGATACTAGCTATAGCAACCCTTTGCATCTGTCCTCCTGATAAGTCAAACGGATTTCTATCTCTATACTCTGTAATATCTAAAAGATCTAACGCGTATTCTACTCTTTTGTGAATTTCTTCTCTATCTACCCCAAGATTCTGTAATCCAAAAGCAATCTCTTCAAATACATTATCCTTTGCACCAGTAAGTTGATTAAAGGGATTTTGAAATACTATCCCAACTTTCTGACATAGATTAGAAATAGAAGTCTTTGCCACTTCTACACCATCAATAAATACTTTTCCACCATAAGCTCCCTTATAAAAGCTTGGAACTAATCCAATAAAAGCTTGGCAAAGAGTACTCTTTCCTGAATTATTTTCTCCTATAATACCAATAAATTCTCCTCTTTCAATTTCAAATGAAAGATTATTTAAGGCTAGTTCCTTTGTATGGGTATACCTATATTTCAAGTTTTCTACTTTTATGAAAGCCATAGATAAACCCTCCATCCTAAAGCTGCTAATATAGTAATAATCATAATTACTCTTATCGCTATACTACTTTTACTTTTTTCCTTTTCATATAAAAATGTCTTTTGAACCCGTGATTCAAACCCTCTTACCTCTAAGGCAATAGCTCTTTCTCTTGTATTGGAAAGTGAACTCATAACTACTGGTGCTATAAGTGGGATAAAAGCTTTTGCTCTAATAATTAAACTTCCCTCGGTCTCCAGTCCCCTACTTCTTTGAGCATCCGTTATAGTACTCATAGTTCCAATCATTTGAGGTATAATTTGAAAAACCGAAGCTATAATATAGCCAAATCGAGGTGAGAATCCGATTCTCTCCATATCTTCAACTAAATCTGAAGGTTTTGTTGTAAGTACAAAGATAGCAAAAGAGAGAAGCATATTTAAAATATTAAGACTTATTCTTAATGCATACATTATTCCTTCTTCATAAAACTTTAAACTACCTATGCTAAATAGAACATTTATATTACCTTGATGAAATAAACCATGAATTAAAAATATAGTTATTAATATAGTAAAGGAAAATGCTATAAGTGGAATCGTCCTTCTTAAGGTTTTTCCCAGTAGTAACATAAGTAAACTGAGTCCAATAAAAATGTAGTAAGCCCATAATTCACCAATGAAAAGGGGTACTATAATTGCCGTTAAAATATAGAATACTTTATTAAACGGCTCTAATCTATTTAAAAATGAGTTTTTATCTACATAAAGACTTATACTTTTCATATTTCCTCCTAAAAAAGGCCAATTAGCACAATAAACCATGCAACTAATTGAGCCTTCTCATAATTCCAAATTACATATCTAAACTTTCTATAGTATCATCACTTTCATATAAAGAAACTAACTTTTTAGGCAAGCCTTTTACTATAGCAAAAACTACTAAGATGGTTAATATCTTATCCGGTACATCTACTACTAATTCATCTAAGAATGAACCTAGTAATACAGGCATTCCAGCTGATTGAGTCCATGCAAACAAAGCATCTCCCCATAGATTACCAGTAGTTCCACCCCAAAACTGTACATTAAGTGGTGTAGAAATTAAAACTGCCGCAAGACCAGCAACACAAGCTGTTAATATTGCTCCTCCTAGGGTTTTCATTTTACCTAAACGAGACATAACTCCTACTGCAATACCTATTCCTACACTAGTTAGTGCATAAATTAAAGTTATGTTATCCCCTGTTGTAAGACCATAAATTAGATTATTAGCAGCACCACATATTGCTCCAATTATAGGACCTCCTAGAAATGCTCCTATACATGTACCAATTGCGTCTAACCAAAGTGGAAGCTTTAATGCTGCTGCAAAAGCCTTTCCAAGATAGTTAATCCCAATGCATGCAGGAATTAATACAAGCGTAGCTGCATTTAACTTTGTAGCCCAAATTTTTTTCATATCCCCATCTCCCTTAATTTTAAATATCATA
>DALZNT010000140.1:0-7191 GCA_032005505.1 Clostridium sp.
AAATCTTCTAGCATAATGAGTTTTATGTTTCCACGTTATTCACATATCACTACTTTTATAAGTGTAATTTCAAAAACATGTATCATGTACAATATATAAATAATATTCTTTAATTGTAAATTCACATAAATTAAAATAAATTCCGTTGATTACTTCTATTTTTGATGATACAATAATATCTAATATATATATATACAAAATATGTAATATATATGTACAAGGTTTAATTATAAGAAAGGAAGTGGATTTATGGTAGTAAAATTAACAGTAAGAAGCATTATGAATTTAGGTCTATGGGGTAGACTTTGCGAGTACAAGGGGTGGGATAAACTTATAGTCAGAGAAGGTTTAATCTCTCTTGATAGTGAAGTTGAATTTGATGATGAATTCTTAAAGAAAGACGTAGTTCCAATAGAAAAACTTAAAGTATTTTTATTTAATGTGGATACTGAAGACGCTAAATATTGCGGAACTCTACTAGCTACAGACTTAGAAGATGCTAAGGTAAGAGTTGGAATGATTCATAATGTATCTACAATAACAACTATTCAAGAAATTACTAAGGAACAATTATTCAACATGAAAAACAAACATATGGTGCTTGCTAGAATACCACTTCATAAATAATATTAATACAATTAAAACCCCAGTCGTAAAATAAACTTTACTTCTGGGGTTTATTATTTTTGTTTTTAGACTTCCTCGATTTCTTTTAACTCAATATGATGAGCGTAGTGAAGAACCACATCTCTTTCAATCTTTACTATTGATGCTTTAATATCTTCTCCAGCAAGATTTATTGTCATGTTACTATGGTCTCCAAATCTTCCCAAATACTTATCTACCTCTGAGCGCGTCATGCTAACAGGGATACTTTCTCCATTGGTTCTTTTGATTAGACCTACAGTTTTCCCTTGATTTCTGAACTTTCTAGTCTTAATCTTTACATCTCTTACATTAGCTTCTACAATCATACTACACCTCCAATTTTTATTAAGCAGTAATAATTCACAGTTTACATTTACTGTACTGTAATTATATAGTTATTGCCATTTTATGTCAATTGAATTGGCGAGTATTAAAGCCCATTTATATTACATTTATCAACTATTTTCTACTTAATTATAAGCTCTACTGGACAGTGGTCTGAACCTAAAATCTCTGTATGTATCTTTGCTGAAACCAATCTATCTTTCATCTTATCTGATGCACAGAAATAATCTATTCTCCATCCTGCATTCTTCTCTCTAGCCTTAAATCTGTAAGACCACCAAGAATATGTGCCTTCTTCCTCAGGATAGAAAAATCTAAAGGTATCTATGAATCCAGAACCTAAAAGTTCCGTAAACTTATTTCTTTCCTCATCAGTAAAGCCTGCATTTTTTCTATTTGGCTTAGGATTTTTTAAATCAATTTCCTTATGAGCTACATTTAAATCCCCGCATACTATTACAGGCTTAACCTCATCTAATCTCTTTAGATAACTTCTGAATTCATCTTCCCACACCATTCTATAATCAAGTCTTTCAAGTTCTGACTTAGAATTAGGCGTGTAAACTGTCACTAGATGAAAATCCTCGAACTCTAGGGTTATAACTCTTCCCTCTTTATCGTGCTCCTCAATTCCAAGTCCATAAGAAACCTTTAAAGGCTCTTTCTTAGTAAATATAGCTGTTCCTGAATATCCCTTTTTCTCGGCATAGTTCCAATACTGATGATATCCTTCTAAGTCCAAGTCTATTTGTCCTGCTTGAAGCTTGCTTTCCTGAATACAAAACATATCCGCATCTACTTCCTTAAAGAAGTCTAAAAATCCTTTTTGAACGCAGGCTCTTATCCCATTAACATTCCATGAAATTAATTTCATATGTGTACCTTCCCTTCTATCTTTCAACTGTTTACCCTAATTTTATCATAAGTGAGAATTTAAATCTCTACCCTAAAGGGAACGCGTGATTTAGTCATTGGAAGTTAAGTGAGAATCTAAATCTTCGATTTAATTATTCGAAGTTAAGTGAGAATCTAAATCTTCGATTTAATTATTCGAACTTACTCTTTGAGCACTCTTTGAGCACTCATTCGAATTCATATAAGAATGAGTTTCCCTTCCAGTATACTGCCTGGCAATAGTAATAACTTCTCCATTTTTCATATCAATCCAGAATAATAACTTTTCCTCTTCATCACTATCCTTATAATTATCAATATGCCTCTTAATAGTCTCATAATCTACGTCATCAAGTTCTCTAGAGCCTTCTTTAAAGTCATTAATCTCATGGTTTAAAAGATTATAGGATGGAAATTTCCCAATATTATAGTTCACAATATCATAACTTGAATTTCTTACATAATACTCATTCAGCATAATATATTTTCCTTCTTCATCTATCTCAACCTGTTCATCCTTTATCGCCTCTGCTAAAGCCTTATCGCCTCGATAAAACTCTGCTTCATCAAACCCTATTACAATAGAATTATTTTCATTAGACCCATATATATTTCTTATATAACCTATTTTTCTATCGTATACATTATCCTTCACATTAAGAATTAAATTCACACCGCGATTATATACTAAAGTATGTCCCTCATACATATACTTTCCTGGAGTATCGGTGGTAGCTTGTTTATCCCATACAATTAAATCCGTTGTAGGCTCTCCATTTATAACCACTTCACCTTCTTCTGGAAGAATGTATATATCTTCTTGATAAACTTCCTGATTCAGAGTTACTATATCAAATTTTACAGTAATCTCTCCTAAAACTTCCTCCATAGCTTCAACAGCTACATTATTGTCTATAGCTTTACTCACGATACCGTAAGCATCATCATATCTTCCAGCCTGTACATAAGATTCCTTAATAGCAAGGTAAAGCTCACTATTATATCTATCTCTAACTATAGCCTCTTCATAAGCAGATTTTGCAGCCTCAAAATGTTTTTCTGAAAGGTATTTATCTCCATCTTTCTTAAGCCTTGCTACCTCTTTCTTATCCCTAGAAATAATTGTTTCACTCTTGCTAAGTTCAATATTAGGCTTATTTATACTCACCGTAATATCATAAGTAGTATCACTTTCTTCTTTTGTTTTACATCCAACTAGAATTACCATAGTCATTAAAGAAATTAAAAGTACTGCTTTTACTTTTTTCTTCATTTACTTCACTCCCATATTGAACACTCCACTTGATATACGATACACTTTCCTTTAAATACCACTAAATTAAAAAATATACTATATATAGCCCCTCTATAACTATATATAGTATATTACTTATTCACATTTAATATTAAATTTTATGCTAAATCTAAGACAACCTTTTATTGTAACTCTAAAGGAACCTTTTTCAATATTTTACGCTAACTCTAAAGCAATATCCATCATTTTAGTGAAAGTTTCTTGTCTTTCTGTAGCTGTAGTAGATTCTCCATTAGTTGGACAATCTGAAATTGTTAAAATTGCTAATGCATTTACTCCTGCTCTAGCAGCATTCATGTATAATGCAGCCGCTTCCATTTCAACAGCGCAAACACCCATCTTGCTCCACTTTGTTTCCATTAAATCTTCACCCTCGCCATAGAAACAATCTGAAGATAAAACATTTCCTACAGTAAATTCAATTCCCTTTTCTCTCGCTACTGATACAGCTTTCTCTAAAAGTTCAAAGCTACATATTGGAGCATAAGTTCCTGGCAACCCGAATTGATTTGCAAAATTAGAATTTGTAGAAGCCCCCATACCAAATACGATATCACGTACCTTTAGGTTTCCGTATCCGCCTGCTGAGCCAACTCTAATTAAGTTCTTACATCCATAGAAGTGAATTAACTCATAAGAATAGATTCCCATTGATGGAATTCCCATTCCTGTACCTTGTACTGATATTCTCTTTCCTTTATAAGTACCTGTATATCCATACATACCTCTAACAGTATTATACTCCACTACATCTTCTAAATAAGTTTCAGCTATAAACTTAGCTCTTAATGGGTCTCCAGGTAATAAAATCGTTTCCGCTATATCTCCAACTAAAGCTGCATTATGGGGTGTTGGTACAAAATCACTCATTTTAACTCCTCCTATTATATTATCTTCATGCAATAACATTATCTTACATTACCATCTTATATTTATCTTAATATTTTATCAACCGTATTTTCATATTATTAACTTTAATACAAAAAAATAAAAAGCACTATAAAGTTTTTTTATACTTTTCATATTTTATATAGTGCTTTTATTCAATTGAAACTTATTCTTTCTTATAAATTATAGACTTTCTTTTAAATGGGCATTTGCAGTCTTTAGACACAGTTTTATTTACCATGTAGTTTCTCATTTTTGTATAAAAGAATACTACCGCCACTGTTAAAATAACAGCTCCATATAAGTAATTTCCTCTATACCCAAAATAGTTCAATATAAATCCACCAAAAAAGTTTCCTAAAGCTACTGCTATTCCATTAACTAACATCTTTACCGACGCAAAAACATCTCTATGGTCTAAATCAATATTACTCATCATCAAACTTTCTAAGGAGCAAGCGATCATAAAGGAAAATATGGATCTAACTACTAATATGCCTACAAATAATCCAGTTCTATTAATCAAAGCTAAAAGTGCACAACTTCCTATTGATATAATAAACAGAACTAAATTAAATATCTCCACACCAACCTTCTCGATGATTGTTGGCATAAGTACAACTCCTATCATGCTAAAAATAGTTAACCAAAATGTAAAGTAGGAAATTATATTATTGCCTAGTCCAAAAGCAATTTTTAAAATTAAACTACTATAGGGACCTACCCCTGCAAATCCTAATGTTGTTAAAAAAAGAAGAACTGCAAATCTTCTAATCTTTATGTCCGTCTTTACTGATTGAAGTGAAAGTTCTAGTAATCTTTTTACTTCTCCATCCTCAGCCTCTACAGTTACATCTTTAGGTAGCAACAAATATCTCGCTATACCTGTAACAAAAAGCATAATGGAGGACGCTAGAAATAATGTTTTATAACCTCTGCTCATTAAATAAGGTACTCTATCCATATTTCCTGCTATCAAGATGCCAAGTGCACTAGCGACTAAAGCGACAGAATATTTATAGCTATAGGCACAGCATTCCTTGCACCCTACAGTATAGGAATAAAGAAGCTGAAGTTCCGTAACCTGAATTAGTGAAGTACCCATGCTAATAATTATTTGACCTGCTAATAAAATTATAAATTTAGTAAATACCACATTGATTCCTATCCCTAGAGATAATATTACAACACCAATACATAGAAGATTTTTTCTACCAAAAATCTTTATAAAAGGTCCAATAAAAAATCCTATTAGGGTAAATAATGAGCCTACGGAAAAAATTATACCTATAGACTCCGGAGATAATCCAATGAAATCATAATACAAAATCTGTAGAAAGTTAAATATACCCATGGCAAGGGCTGATATTCCCTCTCCAATGACTAATATATGTATACTTCTTGGAAAAGTTTTTATAGTATCTAAAGTTTTTATTCTTATCATTTTTTGTCCACCTTAAAGTTTATTATTTATTTAGGGTGAGCAAATATTAAATTGTTATACAAAAATAGCTAGGAAAAGATTTACTTTCCCTAGCTATTATATATTTTATTTATTAAATTCTATTGATATTCTACTTCTTTTAAGCATAATCCTTTAGCTTGAGCCATAGGACCCGCTTCCGCTCTTTTCTTTTGCTCTAATATTTTAGCTACATCACTTGCTTTAAGATTTCCTCTTCCAACTTCAAGTAATGTTCCAGCTATAATTCTTACCATGTTCATAAGGAATCCATCACCATTAACTTCGATTTTAATTAGATCTCCATCTTTGATAATATCGATGTAGTTTATAGTTCTAACTGTAGATTTACTTCCAGCCTTTAAACTAGTGAAGCTTTGGAAATCATGAGTTCCAACAAGAACATCTGCAGCTGCTTCCATAGCATTTACGTTAAGCTCCTCATCTGTGTGATAAGCATATTTTCTATCAAATACATTTCTGTATTTTCCATTGTTTATAGTGTAAACATAAGTTTTAGCCTTAGCATTGTATCTTGCGTGGAATCTTTCGTGTGCATCTGTAACAGACTTAACTACGATATCCTCTGGTAAAAACTCATAGAAATAATTTAATATATCTTTATTGGTAAAAGTTGAGTTAGTGTGGAAGTTAGCAATATAGTTAATTGCGTGAACTCCAGTATCTGTTCTTCCACATCCTATAACTTGAACGTCTTCTCCAGTCATTTTGCTTAAAACCTTCTCTATTTTATCTTGGATAGTTGAAACATTATCCTTTTGTTTCTGCCATCCCTTGTATCTTGTTCCATCATATTCTATTACTAATTTTAAGTTTCTCATATATTCTCCTTTAATTTGTGTTTATTCTTCAGCACATACCCTTTAGTATATACCTTTTAAGGAAATAAAGCTATCTAACATATTTATATTGCCCTACTATTTTACGTCTTTACACTTTTTCTTAATGCCATCATATAAGTATTCTAAATACTCAACATTTACGCCCTCAGTTCTTAGAGCGTCTATTCTTTCCTTAGCTTTTTCAATAGATTCATTAGCTTCAACGTAATCTCTTTGCTTAATAGCATTACTAGTGTACTCTAAAAGATAATCTATCTTTAACACACTTTTAGCTAAATCCTCTCTATCTTCATTTACAAGGTCCAAAATGATTTCATATATCTTTGGAGATGTTGTATTTCTGTGGGTATTTAAAAAGTCATTATTTTTGCTGTTCTTCTTCGCCATCGTTAATTCCTCACTTATTTCTATTATGTATAAATAACGTGAATTATAAAATTCCTTACATTACTATTCTATCCTTCACATTAATTTATAAACCGTATCAATTATATCTTTATATTATAAGATTAATTTCTTAATTAGTAAATTCCATGTTAAAACTTCTTGTATTTTTTTTCTTCAAACACACATCCTATTATTATGCTAAGTGAATAGTTATTTCACATAGCAATTGAACAGTTATTCTCCATACTACGTGAATGGCTATTTCACTAACTTTATAAAAGGAGGTATAATATGAAAAATCATTTTATACATAGTACTACTTTAAGCCTTGTACTTATTTCATCTTTAAATTTTTTAGCTTCATCTTCTATCTCAACCTTTAAAAATAA
>DALZNT010000141.1:0-7179 GCA_032005505.1 Clostridium sp.
TACTAAACCACATAAAGCCAATATAATTTCTACCCGATTTAATAAATTTAACATTTTTACCCAAAAGAAGCTTTTTAAATATGTTTTTATTAGTGCATATTTCAAGAAGTTCTTCTTTATACTCCGGAGTTATATTAAACTCATTTATAAAATTAAAATTCGAATTATTAACAGTCTCTAACTTATACATAAATTCATCTACCTCTTAATTAGAATCTATATATATTATAATCCAAATTATTATATTATACCCTATATTTTCAAATTTTCTTTTTAAATTTATTATTTTATTTTAAAAAAGAAAGGTATACTCTTATTTATCTAAGAGTATACCTTTCTTTTTTATATATTATTCAGCGTCTACATCTTTAATGCTAAGACCGATTTTTTTGTTTTCTCCATCAACTTGAGTAATAACAGCTTTAATAGTTTCACCTATTTTTAAAACGTCCTCAATTTTCTCAACTCTCTCTTTAGTGATTTGAGAAATGTGAACTAATCCGTCTACTCCAGCTTCAAGCTCAACAAAAGCTCCGAATGGTGCAAATCTAACTACTTTTCCTACTACAACATTTCCTATTGGATATTTAGCTTCTATGTTGTTCCATGGATTTTCACTTAATGATTTAACACTTAATCCAAGTTTGTTATTTTCTTTATCTGCTTCAAGAATAACAACTTTTATAACATCTCCAACTTTGAAAAGTTTTGAAGGATTGTTAACTTTGTTCCATGACATTTCAGAACTGTGAAGTAATCCATCAATTCCGCCAACTTCAACAAATGCTCCGAAAGCAGCAATTCTCTTAACTGTTCCTTCTACTTCAGCACCTTTAACTAAAGTAGCCCATGTAGCTTCTTTTTTAGATTCGTTGTCTTTAGCAAGGATTTCTCTTCTTGAACCAACTATTTTAACTCTATTTCTTTCTCTAGCAAATTCTATAACTTTAACTTCAATTGTTTCACCTATATATTTAGCTAAATCGTTAACTCTATTTAACTCTATGTGAGATGCTGGAATAAATATTCTTTCTCCCCTAAATAGTGCTACAAGTCCACCTTTTACTTCTTGCTTAACTTCAACGCTTAATACTGTTCCATTATCGAAAGCAGCTTTTAATTCTTGTTGTTGCTCAGCTCTTAAAATTTCAACTCTTGATAAAACTACTAGTCCATCAGTATTTTTTCTGTTGATAACCTTAGCTCTAACTACATCTCCAACCTTAACTTGCTCAGTTAAGGGAGTAGCTTCTCTAGAAAACTCTTCAGCTGGTATTATAGCCTCAGACTTAGCTCCTATAGTTAAATAAGCTTCTTTTTCATTTACTTTGAATACTTCACCTTCTAATATTCCACCCACTGATATATCGCTTGTGTCATTAGAATACTGTTCGTATAGATCCATATCCTCTTGGCTTATATTATTTTGCTTTTTCATCTTATTAATAGCCTCCTCAATTACATACTCCGGAGTCGAAGCTCCAGCAGTAATTCCTATTTTATTTATATTTTCTTTCCTTATCATATTTAAAAGTGACGAATCTACCTTTTCCACATGATAAGTATTTTCACAATTATTTTTGCAAATTTCATATAGCTTAGTAGTATTAGAACTATTATATCCACCTAATACTATCATTAAATCTACACCTTTTGAAAGTTCATCAGCAGAGCCCTGTCTTTCTTCAGTTGCATTACAGATAGTATTAAAAGCTACTACTTCCTTTGATAAGGAAATGACCTTGCTTAAGACTTTTTCCCAATTTGCCTGCTTTTCAGTAGTTTGTGAAACCACGCAAACCTTTCTTGGAATGTTATTTATATTACTTCCATCTTTAGATATTGTGGCTGAATTATTACACCACCCATTAATACCAATGACCTCAGGATGACTTTCATCTCCCACAATAATTATATTATAGCCTTTATTGTAGTACTCCTCAACCTTTTGTTGTATATTTTTAACATAGGGACAAGTACCATTTTCTATTATAACATTAATACTTCTTAAATGTTCAAGAACATCTTTACCAACACCATGTGATCTTATTACTATAACATCTCCAGGTGCAAGTTCATATGCCTCTTCTAAAGAAATTTGATGTATACCCTTTTCTTCTAAGCTTTTAACCACATCATTATTATGTATTAAAGGTCCTAAGGTATATATAGGCTTATTATACTTTTCTCTTAATCTTATTGTTTCATCAACTGCTCTTTTTACTCCAAAGCAAAATCCTGCTTCACTTGCAAGTATAACCTCTAGCATTATATCACCTCTATGTAATTAATCTATTTATTAGATTGTTCTATATATTTTGATATAGCCTTTACAACCTCATCAATATTCATTAAAGAAGAATCGATTTCAATGGCATCATCTGCCTTTTGAAGCGGGTCAACCTCTCTATTAGAATCTATATAGTCTCTTCTTTTTATATCCTCTAATATCTTATTATAATCTACTTTGACGTTTTTGGCTATAAGTTCCTCATATCTTCTGTTAGCTCTTTCTTCAGCTCTAGCTGTTAAGAATATCTTAACAGTAGCATCTTTAAGAACTACAGTTCCAATATCCCTGCCATCCATTATAACATCATAGTTCTCAGAGATTCCTCTCTGTAATTGTACAAGCATTTGTCTAACCTCTGGAACCGCCGCAAATCTTGAAACATTATTCGTAACTTCAATATTTGTTAAATCCCTTGATACATCAACTCCATTGACTATTAAATCATCATTTTCAAAATGCATATTTAATTCTTCAATAAGGTTACATAATTCTTCTACATCAGTTGGTTCAATTCCTTTTTTCATTGCAAATAATGTAACAGCTCTATACATTGAACCAGTATTTATATACATTAAATTATATTTTTTACCTAACAACTTCGCAATGGTGCTTTTTCCAGCCCCTGCAGGTCCATCAATTGCTATTGATGTGCGCATAGTATCACCCCTTATTATTGATACTCCTAAGTAAATACTTAGCAGATAAAATTTATATGAAGTCTAAAATAAAAATGTATCTTAGACTATCATTCTTGTTAAACTAAAGCTTGCTTCCAGCAATATAGCCTGTAGAAAGTGCAATTTGAACACTATATCCTCCAGTAAATGCATCTACATCTATAACTTCTCCTGCAAAGCTAAGATTGTCAATAATTTTTGACTTCATAGTAGAAGGATCGATTTCTTTTGTATCTATTCCTCCAGAAGTAACTATTGCCTCCTCTACACTTCTAAGTCCTTTAACTCTTAATGTTAAGGATGAAATGATATTGGCAAAATTTCTTCTCTGTTCCTTAGTAATTGTATTTACTTTTTGATCCTCTGGAATGTTGCTAAGACCTATCATCACAGGAATCAATTTTTTAGGAAATAAGTCATTTAAAGAATTTTTGAATTCCTTATTATTATACTGTAAAAAATCCTTTTGTATTCGTAAATCAAGCTCTTTCTCGCTTAATGCTGGCTTTAAGTTAATAGATACTTCATACTCTTCATTTGGCTTTATAAATTTGCTAGCTTTGAGTGATAAAGGCCCTGATATACCAAAAAAGGTAAACAACATTTCTCCTTGTTCTTTAAAAATAACTTTATTAGAACTATTCTTCAAAGTAAATTGAATATTTCTAAGAGATAATCCTTGAACTTCTGATAGCCAAGGTTCATTTATTTCTATGGGAACTAAAGAAGGTTTAATATCTATGATATTATGTCCAAGATCTCTTGCAAACCTAAAACCATCACCATTAGAGCCTGTCTTTGGATATGATGCTCCTCCTGTAGCCATAATAACATGATCACAAGGAATAACTTTTCCACTTTGTAGAGTTACTGATCTAATTACACCATCTACCTCTTTAATAGATTTAACACCATCTCCAAGAATAACTTCTACATTTTTTTCTCTTATGGCACCCTCTAATCCTCTTATGATGTCGGAAGATTTATCAGATGCAGGGAATATTCTTCCCCCTCTTTCTTCTTTTAATTTTATATCTCTATCTTCAAAGAATTTAATTACATCTTGATTTGTAAAAGTATATAGTGAACTATAAAGAAAGTAAGGATTAGTAGTAATATATTCAAAGAATTCACTAATGTCCTTACCATTAGTAACATTACATCTTCCCTTACCAGTGATGAATAATTTTTTGCCAAGCTTAAGATTTTTTTCTACTAAAACCACCTGATTTTTCTCACTAGCAGATATAGCTGCCATCATTCCACCAGGTCCTCCGCCTATGACTATTACTTTTGCCAAAAAAACACCACCTAATTAATTTTTGTAAGTTTAAAAATATCTCTATACTATAATTTAATATAAATCCTATGATTATTCAATGTATTTATTTATTTAATTTTAAAATTTGTTCACATACAAACGGAGAGAATTAATAATTCTCTCCGTAAATCTTAAAATATTATATTATATTTATTAGAATTCTCCTTGAGCATACATAGCCTCAGCAACCTTCATAAATCCAGCTATATTTGCTCCTGCAACTAGGTTATAGCCATGTCCACATTTTTCTGCTGCTTCCATTGCATTGTTATGGATATTAATCATAATTCTATGAAGCTTTTCATCTACTTCTTCTGAAGTCCATGACATTCTCATGCTATTTTGTGCCATTTCAAGAGCTGAAGTTGCAACTCCGCCGGCATTTGCAGCTTTAGATGGTCCAACTACTAGTCCATTTTCTTGGAAGTAAGCTACAGCTTCATTTGTACAAGGCATGTTAGCACCTTCACATACATATTTAATTTCGTTAGCTACTATTTGTTTTGCATGCTCTAAGTGTATATCATTTTGAGTTGCGCAAGGCATAATGATATCAACTTTAACACCCCATGGTTTTTGTCCTGGGAAGAATTCGCATCCAAATTTATCTGCATAATCTTGAACCTTATCTCTTCCAGAGTTTCTCATAGTTACTAGGTAACTAATTTTCTCTTCAGTATTTACTCCTTCTGGATCATAGATGTAACCATCTGGTCCTGATAGTGTAACAACTTTTCCGCCAAGGTCAGTAATCTTTCTGCAAACTCCCCATGATACATTACCAAAACCTGAAACTGCTACAGTCTTACCATTGAAGTCTGTGCCTTCATGCTTAAGTATTTCATTACAGAAGTAAGCAATCCCAAATCCAGTAGCTTCAGGTCTAATTAAGCTTCCACCGTAAGATAATCCCTTACCAGTTAAAACACCATTTTGGAAAGCTCCTCTAATTCTTCTATATTGACCATATAGGTATCCTATTTCTCTTCCACCTACACCAATATCTCCAGCAGGCACGTCCACATCAGGTCCAATGTGTCTTTGTAATTCAGTCATATAAGCTTGACAGAACCTCATGATTTCTGCATCTGACTTACCTCTTGGATCGAAGTCTGAACCACCTTTACCGCCTCCAATTGGAAGACCAGTTAAAGCATTTTTAAGTATTTGTTCAAATCCTAAGAATTTTACAATTCCTAAGTATACTGATGGATGGAATCTTAAACCACCCTTGTAAGGTCCTATTGCTCCATTAAATTGAACTCTGTAACCCCTATTTACTTGTGTCTTACCATTATCATCTTTCCAAGCTACTCTAAACATTATTTGTCTTTCAGGTTCGCAAAATCTTTCTAGTAAATTAGATTCTATATACTCTGGATGATTGTCTAGTACAGGCCCTATAGTGTGTAATACTTCCTCAACGGCTTGAATAAATTCTGGTTCTGTACTGTTTCTTTTTTTAACATTTTCCAATACTTGCTCAACATAAGCTTTAGTATCCATAGTAATAATCCCTCCTAAATTTAAACAATATTATATATAATTTGCTTGGTAAATTTTTGAAAATATCCAAGTAAATCTTTACATTATGTATATTCTACGCGAATGAAATTTATCCTTCTTTTTTTATAATTTTTAAAATATTTAGTTCTTTTAAAAAATTTAGTGCATAGAATATAAACGATTACAATACTATTACATATTAACTCTAAAAAAAGTAATATTCAATATTTTTTTCATAATTTAGAATTTATTAACATCTTCATTAGTTTTATAAGCATAAATCTGATAATCCTGCCAAATATGTTCTAGTTCAGTAAAGGTTTTTGAAATTTTTTCTTTTTCCATTAATCCCACAGCTATTATAAGTGCATTAATAACACTTAAAGGAGCAACTAGTGAATCTACAAAGGATGCCATGTTACTTTCCGCAACAAGAGTATAGTCAGCCTTAGCAGCTAAAGGTGATAGAACACTGTCCGTAATTGCAATTACATCTGCTCCACGAGATTTTCCAAAATTAAGAGTTTCAACAGTTCTAACCGCATAACGTGGAAATCCAATTCCTATAACGCAGTCACCTTCTTCAATGTTAAGCATCTGCTCAAAAATATCACTTATCCCATAGGATACAATTTTTACATTATCTAAAATCAGGTTTAAATAAAATCCTAAGAAATCAGCTAATGCAGCAGAACTTCTTAGTCCAACAATATATATTTTTTTAGCCTTTAATATACTTTTTACCGTTCCTTCAAAATCTTCATAGTTGATTTTTTCCATAGTAGATCTAATATTTTCAATATCAGATTTAAGAACGCCTCTCAACGCATTATTGGGAACTACAAAATCATTTGATAACTCAATTCTCTGAGCTGTAGTTAACTTATTTTTTATAAGTTCCTGTAAAGCCTTTTGAAGTTCAGGATAACCTTCGTATCCTAACTGGTTAGCAAATCTAACAACTGTAGATTCACTTACCCCTACACTAACTCCAAGTTTTGCAGCTGTCATAAATGCAGCTTTATCGTAGTGTTTAAGTATGTATTCCGCAATAAGTTTTTGTCCTTTGCTTAATCTTGCAAATTTGCCTTGTATTATTCTCATTAAATCCATATTTGTTTCCATCAAAATGACTCCTTTTTAAATGTAAATGAAATACATAATTCAGTTTTCTGTAAATTGAGTTATATATTTCATATTATCACAGTATAAAATTTCCTTCAACCACAAAGTTTATAAATTGATAAAATATTCTATCAATACGACACCGTTTGTGATTTTGGATCATGTTATCTATCAAATTTCAATTCTCATTAATTTTATTTTTTCTCAATAACAAGCATATATGGAGACGCCTCACTTCTATTAATAACTTTATGAAG
>DALZNT010000142.1:0-7003 GCA_032005505.1 Clostridium sp.
AATGCAGGAGTGTTACAATAAATTTTAATATTAAAAAATAAAGATGATAAATTAGTTTAAAGCTAAGTTATCATCTTTAATAAGTTTAAAAGTAAAGTACACTTAATGCAATAAGACCTTGACCTATGTAGTAGGTAATTAGGTTTAATGCAACTAAAGGCTTTGCAGGCTTTTTATAAAAATATATAAACGATAGAATTATATCAGAAATAAAGAATAGCATAGCCCCAATAAATATAAGTGAAATACCTTTAGAATTTAAGTTAAACAAAGTAAGTAGAGAAATAGATTTTGAAACCATGAAACTTATAATCATTGAGTAAGTAAACACAAAGGGAAACATGCCATTAAAATTGAACCCCTTTATAAATTTTAGAATAAAAAATGAAATAGTAGATAAAATTAGAAATATTACTATGTCTTTAGGTGAGAGTTTTACTAAAGACATAAAAGCCACCGAGAAGAATATATGTGCAAGGCAAAAACACAGGAGGCCTTTGATAAAGGATTTATTTACTCCATGAAAGATGTCTATTGGAAAGGCTAGGAATATGTCGCCTAGCAAAGAAAAGATAAATGCTATAAGTAAGTATGCAAAATATGATGAACTACCACCATGGATTAATTGTCCGGATATACATATAGATATAAATAATAAACTTGTTATAGTTTTAAATATAATAGCTAAAGTTCCAGGTTTTGAATACTTTACATAGATTAATATTGATAATGAAATTACCATTATAAGAAAAATAACATAAGGAATCATATTATACCTCCACAATGAACTAATATAACTATTGTACCATATTATGGATAAGATAGTCTTGTGTAAGAGAAATATTATTAAAAGATTAAAACACATGAGTAGATAAATAAATAGTGACTTTTGGAGGTTGTGACATACCATTGAGTTACATAGATTTGAAGATATGACCCTCATAAGATTTTTGGATTTGAACAAGGAATATAAAGAATAAAACCACGATTGGGAGGTCGCGGTTTTACTTATGGATAATTATATAACTCTAGGTCTATGCTTTAACGATTAATTTGGGGGGAATAAAGGTTAAAGAAGATTATAGACATAGAGTATGTATATTTTTGTTTTCAAAAGGATTATAAAGCTGATTTTCATTATTAGGTAGACTGCAGTCAAGCATTAGCTTGACTGCAGCCCTTTTACTTTAAATTACATATCTATAGATTTGTTCTACACTCTTTCCTCACAACCACTTGGATTCTCTACTAGTGTAGCAAAGTTATATCTATGATCATGATTAGGTGCAGAACCATGTGTCCTTTGAGTACATCCTGATACGTGGTGGATGTGCCTTCCATTTCCAACAAATATTGCAGGTCCTGTAGTATCACAAATTTCATGGAAATGCCCATTGAAACTCTCAGTGTTTATAGCTAATCTATGAACGTGTGATCTGCCACAAGGTATAGCTCTTCCAGTTACGCCATAGAAGCCATGATTGTGGCCTAAATTATTTTCTGTAATTCCAGTAAATCCGTGAGTGTGAGTTGGACGTCTATCATCTCTATCATCTCTATCGCATCTATCGTCTCTGTCACGTCTATCATCTCTATCGCATCTATCGTCTCTGTCACGTCTATCATCTCTATCGCATCTGTCGTCTCTGTCACGTCTATCATCTCTATCACATCTGTCATCTCTGTCACGTCTATCATCATTATTAAATCCTTGATTACACATTATTTTTTCCCCCTGTGCGCCATGTAGTGGCATATTACATACTATGAGAAAAATCTTAAAAGTGTTACTTTGAACTCTTATTAATAAAAAAATTAATCACTTGATTATTAGTTAATTTATCATCTTGAACAAATATTAGAATATATAATGAGATTAGAAAAATAATATACTACAATGTATATTACAACTTTTAAAATCAAGATGTAGATAGGTTATTAAATGTAATATTGATTAAACAGATATTGACTTTTGATAAGTGGTAAAGTACCATTATTGTACATAGATTTGAAAATATGAAAGCGAGGGAATTTGGTGAGTGTCTAGTATTTATTAATAGTAGAGAATATTGATTCTGTAAAAAAGGGGTACAATGTACCTTTATTTGTTGCGGAATTAATTATAACTATTGAAAGATACAAGGAGCCACGAATTTACCAAGGAATAGTTATATCTATTTCTATTAATGCTAAAGGTAAGCTGTGGAAGTATCCATAGCTTTTTATATTTTTCGAATCTATGGGAGATTTGTGGCCTTATGATATGAGGAGAGATAAGAAATGAATAATGATACTTTAGAAAAATTACATTATAATGAGCTGAAAGAAATAGTAAAATCTTATTGTGTTAGCGGACTTGGAAAGGCTTTAGTTGATAAATTACAGCCAAGTCATGATATAAGACAGGTTAATAGAATGCTAAATGAAACATCGGAGGGAAGAAGTCTTATAGATGCTTCTTATCATATGCCATTAAAAGGTGTATTTAATATAAATCCATTGATGGATAAGATAGAGAAAGGCGGAGTTCTAGAGCCATCAGAGCTGATAACTATGGAAAATTTCTTAAGGGGATGTAGAGGCGTAAAGTTATTTATTAAAGATAAAGAGGGATATGCGCCAACTTTAAGTGCTTATGGAGAAAATATTACAGAGTTAAAGTGCATTGAGGATGAAATAGGAACGTCTATAAAGGGGAGTATTGTAGATTCTAGTGCAAGTAAGGAATTAAGTAAACTAAGAAGAAATATAGAAAACTGTGAGATTAAGATAAAGGAAAAGCTAGAGAAATTTATAAGAAGCGCAGCCAATAAGGAGTGTATTCAAGAGTTTTTTGTAAGTCAAAGAAATGGTAGATATACAGTTCCAATAAAGGCTTCATACAAAAATCAAGTTCAAGGAACAATTGTAGAGGTGTCTTCTAAAGGTACCACGGTGTTTATAGAACCTTATACTATAGCGAAATATACTGCTGAACTCTCAAGTTTAAAAACTGATGAAGCCGTGGAGGAGTATAGAATATTATCTATGCTCACGGAATTGATTCATGAAAAAACAATGGAAATTAAAGTAAATATTGAGGTTATTTCAGAGTACGATATGATTTTAGCTAAAGCTAAATATAGTAAAGATATAAATGGAATAAAGCCAAAACTTAATGATGTTGGACATATAAACATTATAAGTGGGAGATATCCTTTAATCAAAAATAGTGTACCCCTAGATTTTAGTATTGGAGATAGCTACAGGTCTTTAATAATTACAGGGCCTAATGCAGGTGGGAAAACTATAGTTTTAAAAACTGTAGGATTACTTACATTAGCCGTTCAAAGTGGATTTCATATAGCGGCAAAGGAAAATACTGAGGTTGCGGTATTTAATAAAGTGTTTGTGGATATTGGAGATAATCAAAGTGTTGAAAATGCTTTAAGTACCTTTTCGTCCCATGTTAAAAATCTAGGTAATATTCTGAAAGAGAGTGATAAAAGCACATTATTACTATTTGATGAGATAGGTAGTGGTACAGAGCCAAATGAGGGAGCAGCATTAGCAATTGCCATATTAGAGGAGTTTTATCATAAAGGTTGTATTACAGCAGCATCTACTCACTATGGAGAAATTAAAAATTTTTCTCAGAATCATCCTGACTTCGAAAATGCAGCAATGGAGTTTAGAAAAGAGACTCTAGAACCACTGTATAAGCTTCATATAGGTCAGAGTGGAGATAGTAATGCTCTTTATATATCTAAGAAAATGGGGATAAGTGATAGAGTAATAGGGAGAGCTCAAGAATATATTAAGAATAAGAACTACAACTATGAAACTTTGAGAGCGAGTAAGATTGCAAAAGCTAAAGAAGATGAAGTTGGTGAGGATACTAATTATAGATATAAACAAGGGGATAGAGTTATACTTCTAGATAAGAATCTTGCAGGAGTTGTGTATAAGGAAACAGATAGATTTAATAATATTGTGGTTCTGATAAATGATAAATTTTTAGAAGTTAACTATAAAAGAATAAAGCTGGAAGGGAAAGCAGAGAATTTGTATCCTGAAGGTTATGATTTAAATCAGATATTTGTAAAGTATAAAGATAGAAAGTTAGAACATGATATTGAAAGAGGATCTAAGAAAGCATTAAAAAAAATACAGAAGGAAATTAGAGAGCGTAAAGAGATTAACTAATAGAGTATATAAAAACAAACTGCTATCGGAGTATTTACTACTGACAGCAGTTTGTTTTTTAAGAGAAAATTTAAAGTCTCCATTAATTTATCCTTAATAAAACTTTTTAGATACAATTTGAGTTTCAACTACATCTACTCCGTTAATAAATTCTTGACGAACAAAGCCTTTAATATTTACAGTTTCGGATGATATTAACTTAACCTCATACCAAGACATTTCATAGGCTTCAACTAAATCTAGGATTTCAACTTTAGTATTGTATGAAAGACTTCTTAAAATGGGGCTATTACTTAAAGGTGCTATATATAATGAACAGGATTTTGAAATATAACCGGCATTATAAGGGTTAGATTTGTAGTAAACTTTTATATTATCTGTTGGTTTATTTATAGAGTTTAACTGAGTTGTTAAACCGTGATTTTGCCGTGTTAGCACTCTAATCTGTAGGTTTTGTGTATTATATTTATCACGCAACAGAAAATATGCAATTCCAAGACCTCCGCTGGCAAAAATAAAGATATAAAGAAAAAGTGACTTTATCATAAATGACCTCCATAAAAGCATTTGCTTGTATAAATATATTCAAGTAATTTATATAATAGACATATAAGAAGTATTTTGATAAGTTAGTAGGTGTTAGAGAAGGTTTGAGTATAAGGTGATACTAAAGAATATAAGGGGATGAATTAATATGGCGAATCCAAAAACTAATGCTATGAGAATTTTAGATAAGGATAAGATAAAATATAATATATACACTTATGATAATAAGGATGGGAAAATTGATGGAGTATCTGTTGCACATAAGCTTAATCAAGATTTAAATAAGGTTTTTAAAACACTTGTTACTAAAGGGCACAGCAAAGCGTATTATGTTTTTATCATTCCTGTAGAAAAAGAGTTAAATCTTAAATCAGCAGCTAAGTCTGTAGGAGAAAAATCTGTAGAAATGATAAAAGTAGATGAGATTAATAAGGTTACAGGGTACATAAGAGGTGGATGTTCTCCAGTTGGAATGAAGAAAGTTTATAAAACTGTTATAGATGCATCTTGCGAGAGTTTTGAAACTATTATTGTCAGTGGTGGCAAAATAGGATGTCAGATTGAGGTATCACCACAAGACTTAATGGAATTAATTGGAGCTATAGTAGAGAATATTACATAATAAAATAAGGATGTACAGAGACTTCTGTACATCCTTATTTTTATATTGCAGATTGTAAATTGTTATAATCTAATATGAATTCATCAGCTAAGGCTTTCATGTCTGGATGTTGGTCTTTTGAAGATTCATCATATACTCCTATAACCTTCATTCCAGCTTGTTTAGCTCCTTTTATGGCTGTAAGTAAATCTTCAAATACGACACAGTTTTCTGGCTTAGCACCAACTCTGTCTGCACTTAAAAGATATACGTCTGGAAAGTCCTTACCTCTTGGAACTTCACTAGTTAGAGTTATAGAATCAAAATAGTCATATACTCCATTTGCTTTTAAACAAACTTCAAGAAGTAATTTATTGTTACTTGTAGCTAAAGCTATCTTTATATTGTTGGCTTTTAGTGTTTTAAGAAATGCTTCAGCACCAGGCTTTAATTTAATCTTTTTAGAATAAGCTTCATAAGCCATCTCATTCCAGTGATTTTCAATTTCAGATTGTTCGTATGGAAGATTGAAAGTGGTTTTAAAGTATAATGCTACATCATGAAAATTCATATGAGCAATGTCTGTACTAAGGGTTGGAGGAACTTCTATACCATGCTTGGCTAAGTATTCTTTATCTATTTCATTCCATATCCACATAGAATCAACTAAAGTTCCGTCCATATCAAAAATTGCAGCTTCTATATTTTTAAACATAATTATCACCTCAAATTATTTAAATACGAAAATTATAAGCTCTACTATCCTTGAAATTAAAGTAGGAAGTTAAAAATCGTATTACTTTCTGTAGTATATCATGTCTCAATAATTATTCAAGATGTAAAGGGAGGATAACTTTAAGTTTAAAATAGATAGTTAGGATTATAAAAATAAATAGAGTTTATATTTAAGCAGAAATTAGAATGACATTGAGCCTTAAGCATATAAATATAAGGAGGAAAAATTGGGCAGGGGGAGCTATGAAGGGTTTAGGTAATTTTTGGGGCATTATTGCAGTTATATTGACAATAGGATCAGTTTCGAGATTTGTAGTCTTGAAATTTTATAATTTATTTATTCGTGGGTTATCGAAGAGAAGTCATAAAGGCTTAATTAGCAAAACTGTAAATATAGTAAAGGTATTAGAGGATGACCACGGTATATTTGCAGCTGGAGGAACTATTGCTATTGTGTTCCATGGCATTATCATGACGGGCAGTATAGGACCTTCTATTTTAGGGATTGTGGTAGTTATAGCTTTTACATTGGTGATTTTAACGGGTATAGTGCATAAGTTTATATATAAGGATAAAGAGGGAAAGATTAAAAAATATCACATAATATTTACGTTAATATATATAGTATTCTTAATTCTTCATTTGAAATTTACTTAAAAATTATAAAGGTAAAATAAAAAAGGAACATGTTAAACATGTTCCTTTTGGTCGGGGTGACAGGGATTGAACCTGCGACCTCATGGTCCCAAACCACGCGCGCTCCCATCTGCGCTACACCCCGCTGACAAAATTAATTATATGATATATCGGACAAGAAGTCAACACTTTTTTAAAGTTTTTTTAAAGTTTTCTAAGAAACTATATTTCTATTTAAGAAAGCTGATAAAAACAAGGGTTAAGGCGATTTTTGAGGAAAGATTTATGAAATAAGTGTAT
>DALZNT010000143.1:0-6737 GCA_032005505.1 Clostridium sp.
CTACTACAACTGCTGCTACAGCTTTTACCATGTGGGCAACCTATACACTTTACACCTCTTCTTTTTTCAGAAACTACTTTACTTATTGAAAGGCCTACGATAATCGCTATTATTAATAAAACAACTATATTTCCCATGCATTTTCCCCCTTATCAATTGTATTTAATTTCTTTTCACTACCTTTTTTCATTAGGTAAATTACAATTCCTATTATTATTGATACTGCAATTGCTCCTGGTATAAACCCTGCTCCTACAGCTCCTGTAGTGATAAAAGTTCCTATTTGGTATGTTAGGAATGCAATTGTATAACCAGTTGCAAATTGGAATGCTATTCCGCCCCATAACCATTTTTTATCTTCCATTTCTGAATTCATTGCTCCGATTGCCGCAAAGCAAGGTGGTGTAAATAGGTTAAACATTAAGTATGAAAGGGCTGCTACAGAAGTTAATCCCATAATTTGTGATACTTCTGTTACTCCTGATACTAACGCTAACTCCTCCACATCTATAAAGTTTGTTATTGAATATACAACTGCTAAAGTTCCTACAACATTTTCTTTTGCAATGAAACCAGTAATTGCAGCTGCTGCTAATTGCCATACTCCAAAGCCTAATGGAATTAGAATAAAAGCAAATGGTGAAGCTATTGTAGCTAAAATACTTGTGCTTTCTGCACCTTCTAAAACTAATTCAAATCTCCAGTTGAAGGTTTGCATAATTTGAATTGCTGTGTTACAAAGTAATATAATTGTTCCAGCTTTAACTATAAATGCTTTTCCTCTTGAGAACATTGAAATTGCAGCTCTCTTTATACTTGGGAATTTGTATGGTGGTAACTCCATTATAAAGAATGATTTATCATCAGTTTCACCAGTAATTTTTCTTACTATTAAAGCCCCAATGATTATGAGAAACATACCTAAGAAGTACATTGATGTACCAACCCATGAAGCATCGTTAAAGAATACTCCTGCAAATAGTGCAATTACAGGTAATTTTGCTCCACAAGGCATAAACGGTGTAAGCATTGCTGTTGTTCTTCTTTGTCTTTCATCTTTTATAGTTCTAGTTGACATTATTCCAGGAATTGCACATCCTGTTCCAATTATCATTGGAATAATACTCTTTCCACTTAGTCCAATACGTTTAAAGAACCTGTCCATTACTATAGCTATTCTTGCCATATAACCACAGTCTTCTAATAAAGCAATTAGGAAGAATAAAATCATAATTAATGGTAAGAATCCTATTACTGCTCCAACTCCACCAATAATACCATCTAGTAATATTGAGCTAAGAACCGGTGATACTCCTGCTCCAAGTAAACCTTCAACAAATACATAAAGCTTATCTATCCATCCTACAAGAATATCTGCTATAAATGGTCCTAAATATGTTTGAGAAATTGCAAATACTGCCCACATAACTACTGCAAATACTGGTAATCCAAACCACTTATGAGCTAAAAATCTATCTGCCTTATCTTGCTTAGTTATCTCATTGCTTTGAACTCTTCTTTTTTCTACCTTAGTTACAACCTTCTTAACAAACTCATATCTTCTTTTATCATTTTCTTCTACTTCTTTTTTATTCGATAAGTCAATATCTTGTCCATTCAATGGAGATGTTTGACTTGAACCTTTAGCTTCAACAGCCTTTTTTATTAACTGTTCTATTCCATTTTCATTTGTAACTGTTGAAACTGTTTCTACCACGAAGCAGCCTAATGACTTTTCAAGGGCCTTAATATCAATTGTAGTACCTTGCTTTCTGTTTATGTCACTTTTGTTTAAAGATATTACAACTGGTATATTAAGCTCTAATAATTGAGTTGTGAAGAATAAACTTCTACTTAAATTGGTAGCATCTACTATGTTTATAATAACATCAGGATTTTCATTTTTAATAAAATCCCTTGTTACACTTTCTTCACTTGTAAATGGAGACATTGAGTAAGCCCCTGGCAGATCAATAACCTTAATTTCTTTGCCACTTTTATTTAAAGACTTCTTTAATTCTCCTTCTTTTTTATCAACTGTAACTCCTGCCCAGTTACCTACCTTCTCACTTCTACCTGTTAGCAGATTGAACAAAGTTGTTTTTCCACTATTAGGATTACCTGTTAATGCTATTTTCATAATTATCCCCCTTTTAATCTATATTTCCTCTACCATTACTGCACTAGCTAACTCTTTGTCTATACTGTATCTTGCATCTTTAATGTTAATTACATAGTTATCACCTATAATAGAAATTAAAGTAATCACTTCACCTTCATAACAACCTAAAGAAAACAAAAAGTTCGCAAGCTCCTCATCATTACTTTTAATTGCTGTAATCTTATAATCTCTATTAATTTTTCCTTGGCTAAGATTATTAACTGCTGATTCTCTTTCTGCTAATCCTCTTTCTGCTGATCCTCTTTCTGCTATTCCTTTTATCCTTGAAAAAAATGACTTTTTTAAAATCCCTTCCATGTAATTAACCTCCTACTTTCATTATTTCTTTAACTGATAATAACTCTCAATTTCACTATACTATTATATTATGCTAAAATTTTTCCAATGTCAATAGTATTCGAGAATCATTTTCAATTAAAAAGTAAAATCACACCTAAAGTTGCTAAAGGATGCTACACTAAACGTAGTGACATTGACCTTTTAGTTCTAATTGATGATAATAAATCTCTAAAGGAGTTACGAAACTTAAGGCATCTTCTTGAAGATGAAGTGGAAACCTTAATGTTAAATAGAAAAGTGGACATAAAAATTTATAATAAATGTAGATATGAAGAACTTATAATCTCACCATGTTTTGGAAATCCAATTGTAAATGATTTAATAAATTTAAGGAACATAAAAGCTTATGTAGAGATTTAAAGGACTTTTACTTTAGTAGAAGATATGCTTCTAATGATTATGAATTATTGGACCAGGATGAATACCACGATTACCGTAATAGTTTTTTTGTTCTTTTAGCTAAACTTAAAGAAATACGAAACTCTTTATAATAATCACTTCTAGGAATTTATTATATTAATTGTTATAAAAAGCACCTAACTCTGTGAAATTCTCAGAGTTAGGTGCAATATTTTTCTAATAACTTGTTCCATCATTTTCATATAACAGCATACCATTTATCACATTTCTAGACTTTTCATATCATTAATATCTAATTCTAAAAGTACAACTTCCAGAATTAAAGCCTTTAAGGACCAGTTATTTTTAAAATATAATTTAAATACCTTTACGTACTTCTATATTTTTTTCAAAATCATTAAACAGCTTACCAATAATAGCTGCTAATATCATTGGTATTATAACATTAATTGGAAAGAAAAGTATAAGTAAAAACATGCTTACATACATATTCCCAATAACTTTACTTGTAATTCCAGTAACTACTGTAGCTAAACAAAAAACCGGGTCTATTGAAAAAAGAGCTGCCATTCCATATGCAATACAGCTTCCTGAAAATACTACAGGAAATATATGTCCACCTCTATGGCCTGTTGATAAACATATTTCTGTTAATAAAAGCTTTAATAAACCTAATAAAATAAGCATATACCCAGACATTTTGCTCCAATTAGTAGCCATTTCTTTTAATTCATGTTCTCCAGAAAATAATGTATATGGAAATAATGTTCCAAAAATACCTATTGCTATACCACCTATTATACCTTTTAATATCTTTTTATTTTCAATAGGCTTTAATATTTTTCTCAATATCACTCCATATAGTTTATATATATAAGCAAATAACATAGCTATAATTATTAATGGAATAAACCACATAATCTCTTTTGAAGTAATTATACTTTTGCCGAATTTTACAATGAAGGATTCTCTATTATCTATTTTAGACAGAAGTTCAAAAACTAAAAATCCAGCTATTGTACTTGCTGTATAAACTATGATTTTTATTTTTTTCACCATATCCTTATCCTTTTTAATACTTCCACCTAAGGCATATAACCCAAATATTGGTGCCTCAAATATAAGTCCTACACTAGTGTGTATACTATACTCTGTAAATACATCTATATGTTCATTTAATATGTTGTCTTTCCTAAATTGAATTTTTATTTTATCGCCAACAAATGTAGTCAACCCTCCAATAATTCCCGAAAGTGCAGCTTCTGGACCTACACTAGCTCCAAAAATTAATATTATAAGAGGATTTATAATAGCTTCTTTAATATGCTTATAATCTATTCTTTTCTTCTTTTTAAACTCTAATAAAGTTTGGTCTATATACTTTGGATATTGCCCAAAATAATTTTGTGTAATCCCCACTAAAATTCCACCAAATATAGGTACTATTAACGTCCAATATTTTATATTAAAAAAATCCTTTAATGTATACCATACAAAATGGGTGGCTGCATTAACTATAAATAAAAATAACCATGTAAAACACCCTACAACTGAGCCCATAACAACACTGTAAATCATAAATTTTAAGTCCAGCTTTGCAAATTTATCCACACTATACCTCCTCATGGTACTCCAAAATACTACGTTCTAAAGTTTTTGATTAACATTTATTATTATGCACTCCCATATGCATTTTTATATTTTATTTGAAGAACCTGCCATGTCCAATAATTACCATCACTTAGTTATACTGATACTTTAAATGAATTAAAGTCATCTTCCTTAAACCATATCCTCAAATATATGGTTGCAATCAACCTTAATTTAAAAACTACCCAATATATCTTAATATAAAATGTACCCGATAGAGTAGACACTTTGAAAAAAGTCTACCCTATCGGGTATTTTAATTTATAATAGAATAAATAATTATTATTAGGGATAATATCAAATTATTTCAAAATATAATTAAGAATATTTCCAACTAGTAAAAAACACACAAATATTCCGAATACAATACCAGAAACTGTCTCTTTATCTTTCATACGAATCCCTCCAATATTAATTAACTAAGATATTTATTATATGATATTAAAGAAAGCATTTAGACTTATATAGTTACACTATATTAAAATTATTTTAATACCATATTATAACATTATTTTTTATTAATATATATCCATTTCTTCTTAACCAATCATAAGGAAATTTTATAGATACTGCTAATGTTTACTGCAGACGGCTTCCAAACACAGCAAACTGCTCATGGCAATATATTGCAGAATGGCTGAAATCTAGAAATGCTTATAATAAAGTTGTCATTGCAAGTAAAGGTGGTCATCCAAGATTAATTGATGGAAGTAACCGTGTAACAAAGCGGAACTTTCTAAAAAAGTAAACAAGTACTTTAGGACAAGTAATGATGTTATAAGAACAGAAGAAGAATCGCTTAGTATCATCCATGGTAAAGATATTCTTAGAAAAATACTCCCACAATAGAAAAACACCTCATTTAATAATAATTGTTAATAGATATAATTTATCATTTACTTTTCCATTAGTTTTACCTATAATAGATATTAATTGATAACGGTTAGAAAATTATTAAAACTAAACCAAATTACAAAAGATTAAAATTAGAGGAGATAACTAATGAAGAAAGATTACAGAATTTTACTCTATTATATGTTTTCAAATATTGAAAACCCAGAAGAGTTCACTAAAGAACACCTAGAACTTTGTAAGGAATTAAATTTAAAGGGAAGAATTTTAATTTCTCACGAGGGTATAAACGGAACTTGCTCTGGTACAATTGAGGAGACTGAAAAATATATGGAATCCTTAAAATCATGCCCTGGTTTCGAAGATACTTTATTTAAAATTGACGAAAGTGATGACCATGTATTTAATAAACTTAAGGTTAAACACAGAAGCATTCTAACATTACTACCTGAAGATGAGGTCAATCCTAATGATAAAGTTGGTACTTATCTTAAACCTAAAGAGTTTTATGAAATGCTTCAAATGGATGACGTAATCGTAGTGGACGGCAGAAATGATTATGAATATGAAATAGGTCATTTTAGAGGTGCTATTAGACCCGATGTTAAGAATTTCAAGCAATTCCCAGAGTGGATTGAGAAAACACTAGGCGACCAAAAGGGTAAAAAGATATTATCCTACTGTACTGGCGGAATTAGATGTGAAAAGTTAATCTCTTTGCTATCACTCTTTCATTCACATTGAAGTCATTAGTTTCTATATCCACCATAGTTCTTCCCGTTGATAGCTCCTTATTAACATACTCCACTATTTGATCTATACTCAATTCATTAATATCCATATTCACACCACCTTATACACTCGTTATACTTTAGTTATATTGTATCCTCATCACCATTCATTTACAACATCGTAAAACAAAGAAGAGGTGCCTCATCAGCACCTCTTCACTATTACGCTATCTTTTTTTCTCACATCTCTCATTAGTGTACTCTTTGAGAGATTAGTTTTGACACCATACTATATATTGATTATAGGTTGCAAAAACATCGATATCAATACTTTTAAGTATAGGAGATAATTAAATGGGAATATTTACTTGGAATAAAACGTAACGGCGAAGCTAATCTTTATAAATGGCTTAAAATCGTTGAACTATTTGATTTTTAACAAATTTCATTTAGTGAAATCTAATTTAGTAAATAATTAAATTTAACATTAATATTTATTATTAATTTATCTTTGTATAAAATAATAACCTAAGATTAAAGATAATAGTATGATTATACTTATAACTTCTAAGAAAAAAATTGTCTTAGAAATAGCATTAATTTTTATAGTTATACGTTTAATA
>DALZNT010000144.1:0-6710 GCA_032005505.1 Clostridium sp.
TTGCTCCATAAAACTGAAGGAGACCTCTTATTTTATTATCAGAGCAAAGTGCCCTTCTCATAGCCTCATATTTTTTAATAGAGGTTTTAGAGAGTTTCTGCCTCAGCTTTAAAGCCTCCTTAACCTGAGGGTTTTCCACTTTTTTAAGAAGAATTTCTACCTCCTCCTTAGATAGAGATTTTACTTCAATGTTCTCCTTCTCAAAAATCCACATCTTCATCTGCTGACAGCTCTTTGGATTCTTAAGTCCAGTTAGGATAGTAGCCTCTCTAAGAAATTCCTCCTCATGGGAAACAGCACAATCTAAAGCTCTTTCTACCAAGGCCTTGTCAACTCTTACTCCCCTGTCATTAATTCTCTGATCCAGCTGCCACAACTTCTTTTCACTTTTAGTCATAGGATACTTCTCAAGAATTTTCCTAATCTGTCTTTCCACCTCCACATATCTTTTGCAATATTCAGTAAATTCACACCATTTCCCTATATCATCATAGGGAAGATTTCTTCCTATCATACTATTGTCAGCGGTGTCCTTGCGAGGTATTGAAAAATATTTTATAAGATCCTTGCCCTCCTTCAACTTTCCCTCTTGAACCTTCAGCACCTTTCCAACACCTTCAAGGCTTTGTGGAAGTCCTAGTCTAAGAGCACTAACCGCAGTACAGCTCCACTGGTCTGGCATCATAGCTATCTTAAAATATGCTGCAAGACAAGTTCTCTCAAAATTTGCATTAAAGGCAGTCTTTAAAATCTCAGGGGAACTTAAACCTTCCTCAAGTCTCTTTGGTAGCTTGTCCCCAAGCTTTAAATCCACAACCTGCACTGGCTCATCATCAAAGGCATAACCAAGAAGTAAAATTTCAAAATCCTCACTTTCCGTATATGCATAAACTCCACAGGTAGTTAAATCCACACTAGAATAGGTCTCTATATCTATAGATAAAATATTCATATCATTCTCCTAAGTCAAAATTTCTTCTTCATTATAAATGATTTCAAAGTCCTCATCAGGTGTAGTTCTCATAGTTAACAATTGACCCTCAGCAGCCTTCTGCACATTTATTATGCCACAACCCACACCCTTGAAATCTCCATCATTAAAAGGATATATACTAATTGAAACATTGCAATAACAGCCTGCATAAACTTCTCTAGGATCAAAAATATCCTCACGCTTTCTATTAACAACTCTAGGAAGTTCCCTGGATACAGCATTTATAAAGAAGTGATTCATAAACTCTTCCTGGTCTCCCCGCTCCAAATCTCCATCCCTAAGAGGAAGTTTAAGTTTATCTGGTATTACGCCCCCCCACATAGGTACACCTGAAATCTGGGCTCTGCTCACCGCCTGTTTAATCTTCTCCAAGGTTTCCACATCCCCTTTTGAAATAAGTAGGCACACACTATACTTAAGCTCGTCTCCATAAGCCATTGCCCTTGGTGTAAACAGATTGGGATAAGAAATTCTCACAGGACCAATAACTATTCTTCTATCATACTTAGATTTGACTGGCATAAACATACCTCCACTTCCTTAACCTCAGCAACTGGTGATATCAAATCTACAGACTCACCATGGTCCAAAACATAAAAAGAGCTCAATAACAGTTTTGGAACGGCTTCTGCAAGTAGAAGTATAGCTGTCATGAGCTCAGGTGAATCAATCTTAACTTGTAAATTAATATTCAATAATTTATCCCCTAACATAATTTATTTTTTATAGGTGTTTGATTAGGTTTTAATGATTTTATATGTTGTTATATTCATTTCCTCCTATTTATCCACTATTACATAAGGAACAATACATTTGGATTACTAATACTTAAAATGTCTACAAGCTTAAGTATATTTCCAACATTAAATTCGCACCTGTTGTTAAGTTTTGCATTTAAAGAACTTAAGGATATTCCCATCTTATCCGCTAATTCTCTCTGCAGAATTGAAGCTTCAAAAATCAAACTTCGTAGTCTTTCTAAATTCATCTCTTCACCTCTCTTCATAAATTCACACATTTAATGGAATAATCTAATTATATATGTAAAGTATGCAATAGTCAACCAATTGTGCATTAATTATGTAAATACTCATTTTCCCATTGCATATATGGCTTATTCCATTAAAAGTAAGATTATGTTACAATATAAAAGAAAGGAGATAAGCATATGGTAGAAAAAGAAATTATAAAATCCACTGATAGAATTAAAGAAAGAAGACTTATCTTAGGATTGTCTTATCAAAAACTTTCAGACCTAACAGGCATTAGTAGCTCTACAATTCAGCGCTATGAAAAAGGTAACATAAAAAACCTACCTGCCGATAAATTAATCCTTCTAGCCAATGCTCTAGAAACCACTCCCGCCTACTTAATTGGATGGGATAAAAAAGATCATAATCCTCCTCTTAATGCCAAAAGGGAACAAGCAAAAGATTACCTACTACATTCCCTAAAAAGGTATAAAGTTTTATTATCCTCTTGTAACTTAAAAATAGAGGATTTAACAGATGAACAACTAAATGAATTAGCCTACGATCTTGTTGACCAAATAAAATTATTGAGCTATAAATATAAAAAGGAGTAAGTCTTCCCTGGATGAGGGATGGCTTACTCCTTAGGTGTTTTTTGTTCAATTATTTAACTTTGTTGGATATTTACTGTACCTATGTAAGCGTCAAAGTGTGTCCTGAAGAAATGAATGTTTTCAATAAATCATACACCTTAAAAGAATCCTTGGGATAACTTAGAATAATAGATACATTTTTACATCCCAAATCTTTCCAACGTAGTCGTGATATAGTATTGCTGATTATTAACGGTGACAAGGTCAAAATCATCTATATCTAATGTTGATGCAGACTTATGTAACTTAATTCTTAAACTGTTACAACCATTAGGATAAATAACTTTATTAATTTTAAGTGCTCCAATATAGGCGTAGCCTGCTGACGCAGCAGCTGTGAAGAGAGTCTTGCAACTATACCAACTCTCTCCTAAAATATAACCTTTATCTATAGGTTTGGGGAGTGCCTTAACTAACAATTGGGATAATTCTATTTTGATTATTGAATTCTTATCATAAATATCTATTAAATAAAGTAGAACCAATCTATCACAAGAAAGTAGTGAAACCAAAATTTGATGACCATATAATGTTTTCCCTTTTAAATGTAAATTATGAAATCCACATTTTTCAATAGGATTTATAGCCTTTGACGAGGGCTTAGTTTTCTCAGAAATAGTATCATTAATAATAAAATATATTGGTTTCTTAGTTTCTCTAGATCTATCCCAAATTAGTTGCAACACTAGTAACTTCAGAGAGTCTCTTAAATACTTTCAATTCCAAGTGCTATTTGATAAAAATCTAGTAATACTAGTTCTATGCCTTTGTGAAGCAATCGATGTAACGTCAGATATTTTATCATTATAACCTTTTGAAATCATAGAGATCATAATGCTCTCTAAATGATTTAATTGAGGCTTTGTTAGGTATAAATCTAATTTTAATGGCTTGAAAAATTTGTGTAATCCATAACTTCAATATTTCTCTTCAATTCATATCTTAATGATAATTTACACCTATATATGGTTACCACAATATCAAATATTTGAATACTGCATATGACATTAATTATAGTGTGTGATATCAGAAATAAATCCATTCCATAAATTCCAAATAAAACCATAATCAATTTGTAACATAATAAACAAAATACAGTTATAGTAATTTCCTTTATTATATTTTTCTTTTGGTAACCATATATCAATTTATTCCTAAAATATATATTTTTCATGTACTTCTTCCGCGCATCTAAGTAAGTATTCCTATTTAAAAAAATATATATTACTCCAATAAAAAAGAGATTTATTAATCCTATTACTACTATTTCCTCTTGTAAATTAACTATTAATGTACTAAGGTAACAAGATATCACCATAGCCACATTACATAAGCTATAAATTATAATATTAGTTAGTTGTTCTCTTTTAATTCCCAGCTTATCATATAGGAAATATACTATAGGTATACCAAAAAGTTTTTCCTTATAAATTACAGTCTTATTTATCATATTATACCTCATTATTTGCCTAACTATAACTTCTTTTATTCCCAAAATAATAGAAACTATCAATAATATTTTTATAATATTGACACTATAAGAATAATTTTTAATACAACTTAACATCAAATTTACTATTAAAAATGTGACTAAAAATATTGCAACCAATATTAGACCAAACAGAATATCCATATAATAACTTGTATAACTACTTATCATTTTCATATTAGAAAAATTAGTATTATTCTTACTATTATTCGGATGAATATCCAATGCTATTCCTGAATAAATCTTTGAAAATTCTTCGATATTCAGTTTCTGCTTTCCTTCTAGAGGATCTATCAAATAAATATAGTCTGATTTATACCCCGTATATACAACATAATGATTGTATTTAAGAAATAAAATCAATGGATGTCTAATATTAATTAATTTTTGGGTACTGACTTTTAATCCTTTAGCAATAAAATCATACATTCGTGCACACTCTACTATATCTTTTGCAGAGCATCCATCTTGATTAATTTTAATATATTTCTTAATTTCTTGAGTCGAAATATTTCTATGGTAATATTGAAATATCATCATCAAAGCAGCAACACCGCAGTCATATAAATTTTTTTGATATATTACATGTATTTTGCATTGTTTTCCATAACTTTTTTCTTGCATAATTATATTTACCCTAATCACAATCCTAAATTGAAGAAGAAGAATTATTCACAATATCATAAAGTTCAAAAAAATACCCTCTCTTTGCGAGTAATTCATCAAAAATCCCTACTTCTTCTATTTTCCCATTTCGCATAACAATAACATTATCATAACGCCTCAGCAATTCTTCATCTAATCGATGTGTTACTACAATTCTAGTTACTTCATTAATATCAAGTATTGCATTCTCCACATTCTTTGCTGTCATTGCATCAAGTGATGATGTTCCTTCATCCATCAGCAATACTGAAGTATCTTTTAATAAACTACGAGCTATCGATATCCTCTGCTTTTCACCACCAGATAAATTTATTCCATTTTCACCGCATAAATAATTATCTCCTTTTTCCTTCATTACTTCTATTAAGCCAGACTGCTCTATAACATTTGCTATTTTCTGTTTATCAAATTTTTTAAACATAGTAATATTATCCTCAATACTATTATTAAAAATAAAAACGTTTTGCTGAATCATAGAGACTAAATTATACAATGAATTGCGTTTCATATCTTTTAATTCAATATCGTCTATTCGTATTTGACCATCATAACTATCATAACTTCCCAATATCATATTTAATAATGTTGACTTACCACTTCCTGAACTTCCAACAATCGCATAACTTTTCCCTTTTTCAAAACTAAAATTAATATTTTTCAAAACCTCTTCGTCTGAATAAGCAAATCGTACATTTTCAAATATAATACCCTTTTCTATTTTTTTAACTTCCTTAGTACCATCAATTATTTGATTACGATTTGTTAATAATATAAATTTTTCAATTAGTGCAATTGCAGATTTTCTATTTGCAATCAAAGTAGGTAGTTGACTAATTGGCTCAACAATATAGTTCATCAACTGAACGAAAGCAATCATTACACCAACGGATATCTTACCATCAATCACTAACCATGCACCATAAATAAATACGCTGATTTCTGCAATAAAACTTAATACCGTCGCTACAATACCAACCATTGCTGATGCTGTTCTTCTTTTACATTTAGAATCTTCCAATTTTGCACTACTATTAATAAAGAGGTTTGTAATTTCTTGTTCCGCACTGAATCCCTTGATGACTGAAAACCCTGAAAGAAGATCTTTGGTCAAAGCAACAAATGATTCATTCTGATTACTAACCATCTTTTCTTTATCAACAACACTACTGCCTAAAGTCGTTGAAACAATTAGTGGAATAAAAGATGAAATTAATACTACTAATGTAAGGGACCAATTATAATAAAACATCATCGATAACGCCCCTGTTGCCAATACAATATTCTTAATTATATCCAAATTAGCATAAAGGTAATTTTCTTCTATTGAATTAGCATCATTCGTTAATACAGAAATGTAACTTCCTGTATTTTCCATATTGAAGCATGAGACATTTTTTTTTGTAATATTGACAAAAGCTTTTTTCTTATATTCATTCATCGCTTTCTTTAAAAATGGATACTTTACTTTCATATTAACTGTCTGTATTGTAGCCAGTAATAATATATAAATAATAGATAGCAAAATGAAACTTATAAGTTTTTCCATATCTCTAGTAACTGCAACATCCGTTAGGAGTTGCATTATATTAGCAACAAATATTTGCATAAGACAAAATAATACTAATACTATTATTGTTATAAAATATCTTATTTTATTTCCTTGATAGAATACTTTAAAGTATTCTTTAAGTTCACTTTTAGAAACAACAACATTATTTTTATTCTGATTCATCTCTTTAAGATATCCCCCTTATATAACGTAGTCATAATCTTTGATAGAAAACTAAATAAATTTCTAACGAATATTAAGCTCACATTATAGATTTTATTCTTATTTTTATTACTTATCTTATCCCGTGCCAAACGGCACCAAATACATATCTGGACCTATGTCAATAACTTGGACATAAAAAGTCGCACAATATTAAGCTGATTTT
>DALZNT010000145.1:0-6681 GCA_032005505.1 Clostridium sp.
ACTATTATTTCATAATTGGTACTCAAAAGTGAACTTCGAAATAGTTTTTATAAGAAAAGCTTTCAGTCTAAGACTCTTCCTCCCTAATATAAAAATTTATATCTACTCTCTTCGTCATCGCATATTATTAATTTAAATATCTTATTATATGCTAATATTCATTAAAATGTTATATAAATAATAGCATTAGAAATATTATACATAGAATACAAATAAATTTCAAGTATTAATACTTTCCACTTAATATTCTTTGTCTAACACCTTCATAAATCATAATGGATGCTGCTATAGCAACATTTAATGACTCCGCATTACCTAGCATTGGAATTTTCACCTTTTTAGTTGCAAGGTTCATTACCTCATCACTAATACCATTACCTTCATTTCCAACAGCTATGATTGCATTTTCCACTAAATCTACCTCATAAAAATTCTTATCAGTCTGTAGAGAACTACAAACTAAATTATACTTTTCATTCAATAATTTCTTAGTGAATTCTAATTCTTCATTTTCATGAATTATAGTTATGTTAAAGATTGAACCCATAGTTGATCTAAGGGTTTTTTCGTTATATAAATCAACAGTTCCCTTTGTCATTATAATACCAGTACATCCAGCACTGTGAGCTGTTCTTATGATAGTTCCTAGGTTACCTGGATCTTGTACCTTATCTATTAAAATATAGATTCCATCCTTACTTTCATGAACCTCATTATCCATTCTAACAACAGCTAAAACTCCCTGGGAATTTTCCGTAGATGAAATACCTTTAAAAATACTATCACTAACCACAAAAATTTTCTCTTCATTTGCATTAATGTAATCAGCAAATTTTTCTTTAAATTTATCTAAAACTGACTCTCTTACAACTACCTTATCAATAGTAAAGGAAGATTTAAGTCCCTCCTCTACAAATCTAAAGCCCTCTATAATAAACCTGCCAGCTTCTGATCTGTATTTTTTTTCTTTAAGTTTTTTTATATCTTTTATCGTGTTGTTTTCTTTACTCGTTATTAGTTGCACTTATTTCTCTCCTTACTTAACTATATCCTCTCTATACTATTTAGTTCAGTAGTTCCACCAATTGCAACTATGATATCCCCCTCTGTAATAATCTCATCAGCGCCCGGTGATACATTGATATCATTATCTCTCTTAATTGCAACTACGTTTATTCCAAATCTAACTCTTAGGTCTAATTCTTTTAATGAAGAACCTACCCAATCATTAGGTGTTACAATCTCTGCAATACTAAAGTCTGGAGATAATTCAATATAATCTAGTATACTTGATGAACATAGGTTATGTGCAACTCTTATTCCCATATCTCTCTCTGGGAAAATTACTCTATTTGCTCCAATTTTATAAAGTACCTTAGCATGCATTGCATTGTTAGCCTTCGTTATAATATGCTTAACATTCATTTCCTTCACTAAAAGTGTAGATAAAATATTTGCTTGAATATCTGAACCTATACTAATTATAGCCACATCAAAGTTTCCTATTCCAAGAGCTCTTAAGCTAGCTTCATCATTGGCATCAACTTGAACCGCATGGGTAACTCTATCTGCAATCCCCTGAACTCTTTCTTCATCTATATCAACTGCTAAAACATCATTTCCTAGAGCATAAAGAGTCTCAGATACAGATGTTCCAAATCTTCCTAATCCTATAACTATAAATTGTTTTTTACTCATATTCTACCCCTCTACCCAACTAAAATTTTACCTTCTGGATATTTTATTGAATTTGTCTTATTATTACTTCTAATAGCAATAGCTACTAATAGAGTAAGTGGTCCTATTCTTCCTGCATACATAGTAATTGCCACTATAACTTTACCAATTGTAGTTAACTGTTGTGTTAACCCTAAAGTAAGACCAACAGTACCAAATGCAGATGTAGCTTCAAATAAATACTGCTCAAATGGAAGCCCTGATGCGCTTTCTGTTATTGATAGTAAAATAGTAACTGTAAATACTAATCCCAAAGCTATACCTACTACTGCAAAAGCTCTATAGACTGTTTCCTTACCAATTTTTTTCTTGAATACCTCAGTATCTTCTCTTCCTTTAATAACTGACATTATAGTTAAAAGTAATACTCCAGCTGTAGACGTTTTTATTCCTCCTGCTGTAGATCCAGGTGATCCCCCTATAAACATAAGTATTATAGTTAAAAGTATAGATGCCATAGACATACTTCCAAGGTTTATAGAGTTAAATCCTGCTGTTCTTGGCGATACAGATGCAAAGAAGGATGATAACATCTTTTCCTTAAATGACATACCCTTTAATGTTTCTGGATTTGAGAATTCAAATATAAAGAACATAACGAATCCAAAACCAACTAAAATTATACTCATAGTTATTAGTATCTTTGTTTGTAATGATAGTCTTCTATTTCTCTTATAATTATAAATATCATCCCAAACATAAAATCCTAATCCACCTATTATTATAAGCGCTGATAACGTAAGAATAACAAGACCATTATTACTATACGCTGTTACACTATTATATCCCCCCATTAAGTCAAAGCCAGCATTACAAAATGCAGATATAGCGTGGAATATACTATAGTAAATTCCTTTTACTAATCCAAATTCAGGGATAAACTGAATTGAAAGAAGTAGCGCTCCTATTAGCTCAATAGAGAAGGTAAATGTAAGTATATAACGTGCTAACCTTACAATACCTTGAAGCGATGTTGAACTAATGGATTCTCGTATTAAAAGTCTTTCCTTTAGCGTTATCCTCTTCCCTGTAATAAGTGCTAATAGTGTTGCAAAGGACATAAATCCTAATCCACCAATCTGTATTAACATAATAATAACTGTCTTACCAAAATATGACCAATATGTTCCAGTATCTACTGTTACTAATCCCGTTACACACACCGCAGACGTAGATGTAAAGATACAGTCAATGAATGGAGTCTTAACTCTATCTATAGTTGCAGCTGGTAAGCTTAATAGTAATGCTCCAATAAATATAATTGTTGCAAACCCTATAGCTATTATTTGCACTGGTGTAAATCTTCTGTTCCTTAGCTTATTACGCTTTTTCGATTGCATATAAAACACCTCTTGTTCATATGAGAATTTCCACTCAAATTATATTATGTCTATCTATATTTTTCCCATTTAACCGATAAAATATAGATAGCATAAAAATGTAGCCTCAGCTACATTTCTATACTATCATCTATGATTTAATCTTATGTACTATATTCCATAATTGGTAATATATTTTTTTATTATAAAAATCCAGAGAAATGACTAGGTCATCCTCTGGCCTTTGATATTTAAATCCTATATGTGCTTTTTCGCAACTTCTACTAATTCAGCGAATGCTTTTGGATCGTTGATAGCTATTTCAGAAAGCATTTTTCTGTTTATATCTATTCCAGCAATCTTCATTCCATTCATGAATCTTGAGTAAGAAAGTCCATTCATTCTAGTAGCAGCGTTTATTCTAGCTATCCATAGTTTTCTGAAGTCTCTCTTCTTTAATTTTCTTCCAACGTAAGCATTTCTTAATGCTCTTATAACTGACTCGTTAGCAGTTTTGAATAACTTGCTTTTTCCACCGTAGTATCCTTTTGCAAGTTTTAATACTTTTTTATGTTTTTTACGACTGTTCATCGCTCTTTTTACTCTTGCCATTATATTTACCTCCTAGATAACTTCTACTATAAGTATGGTAGTAATTTTTTCATAATTTTTTCTTGAGTAGTTGAAACGTATCCTGTTTTTCTAAGATTTCTCTTAGTTTTTGCGCTCTTTTTAGTTAATATATGGCGTCTAAAAGCTTTAGATCTTTTTAACTTACCTGTTCCTGTTTTCTTGAATCTTTTTGCAGCACCTCTATGTGTTTTCATTTTTGGCATTGTAAAGTCCTCCTCCCAGTTAAGCTCTTTTTGGAGCTAATATCATTATCATATTTCTACCTTCTTGTCTAGCTGGCTTTTCCACCGTGTAGATATCGCCTAATTTCTCTACAAAAAGTTTTAATATCTTATATCCTACTTTAGAGTTCTCGATTTCTCTTCCTCTAAATCTCACAGTAATTTTTACCTTATCTTCATCTAATAAGAACTTCTTAGCATTGTTAGCTTTAATTTCGATGTCATGCTCTTCTATTGTAGCACTTAATCTAATTTCTTTAACTGTAACAACCTTTTGTTTTTTCTTAGCTTCTTTTTCTTTCTTTTGTTGCTCATAAACAAATTTACCAAAATCCATGATCTTACATACCATTGGTTTTGCATTAGGAGACATAACAACTAAATCTAATTCTTTCTTGTGAGCAATTTCTAATGCTTCTTTAGTAGAAATTACACCTAGTGCTTCCCCTGTTGAGTCAATAACTCTGATTTCTTTGTCTCTGATTTCTTCATTCATCATGAAGTCTTTATTTTTACTGATAACATTCACCTCCGGTTTTAATAACCATATATAAAATAAAAAGGACAGCATACTACGCCGTCCTGATATAACGATTCAATCATCAATATCTTAACCTTACTAGCAATACTGTAAGGTGAGAAACGGCTGTTTCTTCTTGCGAGTTCCTTTATTCTTTTCAACTACAAAACTGATTTTACTATATGTTTATGTTATTGTCAACATGAATTTTAATAAAATCTTTTAAAATGTCGCATTCGTTGCAGCCATTACAATATTCAACTCTATTTTCAAAAACATTTTGTATAGTATTTATCAATTCCTTATTTTTGCATCTCTCAGCTGAATGTATAACCACCTTCTTTGGGCAAATTGTTATTAATCCGCTAATTATTAAATCATCCTTGCTTATATCACCAATAGTTTTATTCTCACACAATTCATTCAGCAATGACTCCATCATATCATTTCCGGACTCATCTCTTAATATATAGCCTCCATCATCCTTTCCGATGAATAAGTCAACTCTTTCTAACTTACTATCCTGAATTTCAACAAAATATTTAAGTAAATTTATAAACTCATTATATTCTTTTTCGATCATATACTTTTCTACTATCTTTTCCACCATAGCATATATATCTTTTATTAGCTCTTTAAATCTAAAATCTAAAAACCCCTTAATATTTAGTTCTTCAACTTCATCCATGCAACAAATAATTTTTTGTATAGCTTCATTTTTTCTGTTCATGCAGAATATTACGGTGTCATCAATGACCACATCTTCTCTTAACACCTTACATACTACATCCTTGATTATACCTATATCTTTATAGTTAAGAAAATTATAAGTTTCATTTAAATACTTATTTATTTTCCCTGCTAGAAACTCTTCTAACGCAACATTGTATAATACATTAGATATGTAGTATTGAAATAATCTTTTGTTCCCCTCTGTATATTTTGAACTTTCGCTATGAATTTCTATACACTGACACCCATAATTTTCTTCAACTTCACAAGATAACACTAGTCCCTTATCTTTTAAATAAGTGATAATATTTCGAATCTGGTCCAACACATAGTTTTCATGGCTATTATTCACAATAGTCAATAGTAGCATTTAATCACCTCATCTTACCTTAAGCCTTTTATCACTATAACAACTATAATCTAGAATCTAACTCTTTACCCAACAGGCACACGCGATTTAGCTATTCAAACTTACTCATTAGAATAAATGTGAGAAGAAGTTTCATTAATGATAATATTATTATGTGTGTTTATTTCTTGTATATGCAATGTTAAAAATCCAATTTATTCTTCCATTTCTAAGGTCTTTATAGTATATTTTTTCTACAAAAGTTATAATAAACTTATAAGAAAATCTTAAGGAGGTACATGTTTTTGAAATATGCATTTGTGGATTATAGAATTTCTGATGAAGAATATTGCAATTTATTAAAATTAAATTGCAATATTATAAAATGTGAGCCATCTTCAACATTATACGAAGCAATCTGCGGCCATCCTGATATACTACTTCATTTTATAGATAATACAAAGGTTATAATCCATAGGGAAACTTCAGAAGAATTCAAGTTTAAATTATCCAGTCTCAATCTTAATGTTTTGAGAAGTGAAAACTCACTAACTGCTAAATATCCTCAGGATATAATTTTAAATGGAGTCAACACAGATATGGCTTTTATCCACACTCTAAGCAATACAGATCCTAGACTTTTAAATGAAGTCTCTAACAAGAAGCTTATCACTGTAAAACAAGGTTATACAAAATGTTCTACAGTAGTTCTTAATAATAATGCTTTTATAACCTCTGATAAATCTATATATCAAGCTCTTACTTCAAATGAATGGGATGTATTACTCATACACCCTGGAAACATTCTTTTACCTGGACTTAATTATGGTTTTATTGGAGGAACCTGTGGTATGCTCAACTCTACTACTATAGTGTTTTATGGTTCATTGAAACACCATCCTCAATATAATGAAATGATTGACTTTCTAAATAAATATAACATAACACCTATCTATTTATCTGATGGACCACTTATAGATAGAGGTAGCATCTTTTTCCTAGATATATAAAAAGCAGTGAAATCTAATTCTACTGAGATTTCACTGCTTTATTCTTAAACATAATTTACTTAAATAAAAATAAAAAGCAAGTAATATTAATATTACTTGCTTTTTTGGAGGCGCCACCCAGATTTGAACTGGGGGATAAAGGCTTTGCAGGCCTCTGCCT
>DALZNT010000146.1:0-6654 GCA_032005505.1 Clostridium sp.
TATTTATATATTATAACTGAGATACGAATGGAATAAAAGAAAACAAATAGTAAAGAAAAAAGGTGTTGCAAGATGATTATTCAATCATTTTGCAACACCTTCAATATATTCATTAGTGGCTACATACTTTTTTAGAATAGTAGATGAGCTATTAATGAGATTATTGGAAGAGTTATTAAAGTTCTTTCTAAGAATATTATAAACAACTCTTTAAATTTTATAGGAATCTTTGAACCAAGAAGTAGTGCTCCTACCTCTGAAAGATATATTAATTGAGTTACAGAAGTAGCTGCTATTATAAATCTAGTCATTTCACTTTGAATTCCACCAGACATTATAGATGGTAGTAGCATATCTGCAAAACCAGCAACTAGAGTACTAGATGCCATTGTTGCTTCAGGGATTTGAAGTAAGTTTAGTATTGGAATAAATGGTAGTCCAAGTATTTGGAAGATTGGAGTATACTCTGCAATTATTAAAGCAAGAGTTCCAACAGCCATTACAACAGGAATTACACCAAACCACATATCAACTACATTTAAAGTTCCTTTTACAACTACATCTTTAACTATTGTAGATTCATCAGCTTTCTCTAAAGCGTTTTTTAGACCATATTTAAAAGGAGTATAACCTTCAGGTAAATCAGTACCTTTTGTATTATTTATGTTATTGTGATAAGTATCCTTCTTCTTTGAAAGAGGAGGTAGTCTTGGTACTAGTATAGCTGCTATTAATCCAGCAGCAGTTACTGTTAAGTAGAAAGGTATAAACATGTGACTTAGGCCAACAGTATCTACAATTACTAAGCTGAAAGTGATTGATACTAGTGAGAAGGTTGTACCAATTACGCATGCTTCTCTTTCTGTATAATATCCATCTTCATATTGTTTGCTGGTTAAAAGAACTCCTATAGTTCCATCTCCAAGCCAAGATGCTATACAGTCGATAGCAGATGCTCCAGGAAGGTTGAAGATAGGTCTCATAACTTTAACTAAAAGTGAACCTACAAATTCTAAAAGTCCAAAGCTTAAAAGTAAAGGTAAGAGTAAACCAGCAAATAAGAATACTGAGAATAGTATTGGAAGTAGATCGTTTAAAACCATTCCCCCTGTATTTGGAGACCAAATTGCTTCTGGTCCAACTTGAAACATTGTACATATAATGAATATTCCACCTATGATTCTTACTAAGAACCAAATAGGAGATACATTTAATAAACTGTTTAAAAATTTGTTTTCTAATACAAATTTAGGTTTTAATAATTTAGTTACTGTAGTTAGTACAGTAGTAATCACTATAATTCCTGTTATTATATATAAAAGAGAATCTCCAAGAGAAGATTTTAACCAATTTGACAGTGTTGCCACCGGTATAATAACTTGTCCATCTTTACTTAGAGGAACCATAAATAGGAACACTCCAAGGGAGGATAGAAGTATAAATTTTAATATTGCAGTATAATTAGAAGATAATTTTACTGACTTTGAAGCAGAATTCTCCATTTTTCTACACATCCTTCCGAAATCTTTAACTTTGTATAATTATACATAAAAAATGTATATAATGCAAGGGGATTCATGAATAAATATGACAGAAACAATAAGAAAAAATATTCTAAAAATAGATAAAGTTCCAACAATCAACGGGTTAAGCCTTTTTATGCATGAAAAATACTATATATATATTTATGCATAATAAAAGAAGGTTTGACTTTTGTAAAACCTTCCTAGCTGTTGTATAAATCTATAAATTTTTTTAGATAATATTCATCTACATTCATATCACCAATATTTCCATGGTTTGAGTCATCTTTAGAAAGTCCGTGAAAATCAGAACCACAGGTTATAGCTAAACCTTTTGTTCTAGCAAGGGAAATAAAATCATCGGTTTCTCTCCTAAAGTTTTGGTAGTAAATTGCTTCTATTCCATCAAAGTCAAACTTTAAAATATCTTTTATTGGAGTCTTTTTTATAAGTTTAGGGTGAGCTAATACTACAATGCAGCCGTAGTTTTTTAGGAACTCAATTCCTTCAGAAATTGAAATATGTTTATTAGGAACATAGGCAGGGCTATCATTACCAATGAATTTATCAAAGATATATTGAAATTTATAATTGTATCCTGCATTTATAATTGCTTGTGCAATGTGAGGCCTAGCAACCACTCCATCACTTAACTTTAGAACGTCCTCAGCTTTGATTTTAATATTAAAGTATTCATCAAGGTTGGTTACGATTGCTTTAGTTCGCTCTATTCTATTAGTTTTTAAATTGTGTAGAAATTCTACAAGGGCAGGGGATTTATAGCCATCTCCTTTAAAATATCCAAGGATATGAATGCTTTCCTTATTATGATTACAGCTCAGCTCTATACCAGGGATAAAGTTAACACTAAGTTCTTTAGCTCTACAAATAGCTTCCTCTATACCGTCAGTGGTGTCGTGATCTGTAATAGATAAAAGTTGAACATCGTTTAGTTTAGCCATTTCAACAACTTGGGAAGGGGTAAAATTACCATCGGAAGCTGTAGTATGACAATGAAATTCTGCTTTAATATTCATGGTTACACCTCAAATTCTATTTTAAACATAATAATTCAATTGTATTAATTAATTATATCCCAGAAAACTTATATATAACATAGTTACAATATAAAATAAATTTAATCATAATAATAATTGTCATAATTGAGAATAAGAAGTATAATAAATATATATTAAATTAAAAATTGGAGGTTATAATATGAAAGGTGAAAATAGAAAAAGACTAGCTACCTTAGATAATAGAATAAACACAACTAAACTGGTTAAATTATACATTTTACATTATCTTATATATGAAAAGAAAGAAGAGTATGGTCTAGAGTTAGTTAATTACATAAATGAAAACTTTACTAAAGTTTCTAATGGTCTTGTATATCCATTACTTAGAGATATGGAAGAAAATTTATACTTAACAGCTAAGTGGGAAGATTTTGATAGGAAAAATAAGCGTCTTTATAAAATTACTGATGAAGGAATAGAGCATTATAATAGAATTAAGCCAGATTATTTTGAAGCAATTGAATATAATATATCTATATATAACAGTGTAATTAATAAGATATATTCAAAAAAATAGTATACATTTTAAAAGAAAAATTATTTTAATCTATTAAATGTATTCTTCATATTTTTATTTTATGAGAATATTATATAATAGTTAATAATTTCGAGGAAATGTGTATGAATAAAGTAACTCTTGATCCAGGTAAGGGTGGAAGCAACTTTGGTACAGTTTATGGTGATTTGATAGAGAAAAACATAAATCTTAACATTGCAATTAAATGCAAGGAGGAACTTTTAAGACATGGTATTCTAGTAGAAATGACTAGAGATTCTGATTGCTATGTAGGTCTTTCTGAGAGAGCTGTTAAAGCTAATAATAATGATTCGGATGCATTTGTTTCAATCCATTGCAATGGAGGCAGTGGGGCAAGAGGAGAACTTGTATATTCTATCAATAATGCAAGGGGATTAAACCTTGCATATAAGATAAGTAATGAAATCAGAAACATTGGGCAAAGGGCAATAAAAATATACAATAGGCTAGGACATGGCTTTGTAGATTATAATGCAGTTGTTAGAGAGGTAAAGATGGAGTCTATTATTATAAAATGTGCCTTTGTTAATAATGACACAGATAATCAACTAATAAACACCGTTGAAAAGCAGGAGGTTTATGGCATTGCTATTGCTAAAGGCATTTTGGAGCATTTTAGTGTTGAATACAAAGATTAATAAAAAATACCGTCATTGATTATTTCAATGGCGGTATTTTAAGATTTTAGACTACTTTATTAAACTTTTTTTATAAATATTTAAGAGTTCTTCATAGCTGATTTTAAAAGGGTGATTTTTAAGTTTAGCTTCGTTAGAAATCATATATTCCGCATAATTTTCTAATTCCTCTGTAGCAATATTCACATCTACAGTAGCTAATTTAACTATAAAGTCTCCTAGCTCATCTAAAGTTTCAAAATCTAGACAGCTAAGAATGATATTAACTCTTTCTGAATCATGAGATTCGTAGCTAGCTAAGTATTCCTTTAGTAATAATCCATTAGCCATACCATGAGGAATGGAGTGATTATAAGTTAAAGGATATCCCATACCATGAGGGAGAGAAGTACCACTTTGAGCTATAACCATTCCTGCTATAGAAGAAGCTACTAGAAGCTTTTCACGAATTTCAAAGGAAATAGAGTCTTCATTTAGGTACTCTATGCACTCTTTGAAAATTCTCATACCACTTTCAGCAAGTCCATTACTAAATAAATTGGCAGCTGTAGACAAATATCCTTCAATTAAATGGGAAAGAGCATCTATAGCAGTATTAATTGTTACATGTTTAGGTGTGTTCATAAGATAAGTTGCATCTACAAAAGCTAGTACTGGGAATAATTTAGTTTTGATGGCAAGCTTATTTTTTATGGTGTGGTCTGTCAAAATAGAGTATGGTGTAGTTTCACTGCCAGTTCCTGCTGTAGTTGGTATAGCTACTACTGGGAGTGATTTGAATTCATCTGCAGTAAATAACTCTTGGACTTTCATTTCAGGATTTGCAAGTAGTACACTGGCAGCCTTTGAAGCATCCATTGGAGAGCCACCACCTATTCCGATTACAAAGTCGATATTGGTATCTTTATTTAATTCTCTTATTTTTTTAATGGTATTTGTTGATGGATTTTCCTCAACATCATCGAAAATATAAGAAGTGATATTACTATTATTAAGAATGGATAATACATCATCTAAGGAGCCGTTAGATCTTGATGAGTGTTTTCCAGTAACTATTAAAGCTGTTTTTCCTAAGGCATTGAGAAGATGTCCGTGGTTTAATATAGCGTTCTTTTCACAAATAACCTTTGTTGGCATAAAAAATATAGGGTTCATAATATAAAGTCCTCCTCGTTTAAATGTATATATAAATCTATATGTAAACATTATTTATCATGTATAAATATACCATCAATTTGAAATTTTCTCAAATTGATTTATTTTAAATAAGATAATAGAAATATTGAATAAGAAATTATATTTAGTTGTATAAATTTTGTAGAATTGAAAATAATATTGAATGGGAGGTGAGCGATATGGCTAAAAATAAACAAAATAAACCTAAAAAAGCTTCAAATAAAATGAATAGCGAACTTACTTCTATGGCTGAAAACTCCAATGATAGTAGAAAATCTAAAAATGGATTCATGGAGTCAGGTGGAAATCACAAAGAAAATCAACTTAAATAACTTTGCTTAAATAACTTCAAATGTAGCTTATATAATTAAGCCTAGCCTTACATTACTGTAAGGCTTATATTATTTTTTTGAAAATATTGAGTGTAACATTGATTTTTTTACAAATAATATTTATAATTCTTTAGAGTGTACAGGAAGGATGTTTAAGTAGTATGGAAGAAAGATTACAAAAATATATGGCTAGATGTGGAGTTGCTTCAAGAAGAAAATGTGAAGAAATAATACTAGCTAGCAGAGTAAAGATTGATAATGTTATTATTAATGAATTAGGGGCTAAGGTTGATCCCGATAGAAATATAGTACAGGTTGATGGTAAGAATATTTTACCGGAGGAACGAAAGGTTTATATAGCGCTTAATAAGCCAACAGGGTACTTATCAACTGTTAAGGACGATAGAGGTAGGAAAACATTACTTGATTTAGTTAAGGTAGATGAAAGAATATATCCAATTGGCAGATTGGACTACGACACCTCGGGTTTAATACTACTTACTAATGATGGGGATGTATATAACAATGTAATTCATCCTAGGGTTTCTATTGATAAGACATATATAGCTTTAGTTAACGGAAATATGAATGAGGAAGTTATAAAAAAATTTAAAGAAGGAATAGATATTGGAGATTATATTACAGCTCCAGGTAGTTGTGAAGTGATTTGTAAGGAAAAAGATAAATGTAAGGTTAAAATTAAGATTCATGAGGGGAAAAATAGACAAGTGAGAAGAATGTGCGATGCTGTAGGACATCCAGTTATTTCTCTTAAAAGAGTATCGGTTGGGAAAATAATTCTTGGTACTGAGTTAAAAGAGGGAGAGTGGAGACACCTGAATGAAAAGGAAGTTAGCTATCTGAAGAATGGTGGTATAGGCAATGTTTAATTACTTAGGGAACATAACAGATTTATCACATCACATTATAGATAGTTTCGTTAACAATAAGGGGATAGCCTTAGATGGAACACTTGGGAATGGAGGAGACTGTGACTTTTTAAGTGATAAGTTTGAAAAAGTCTATGCCTTTGATATTCAAGGAAAAGCCATTGAGGATTATAAAGAAAAGAACAGAAATAATGTAACTTTAATATTGGATTCTCATGAAAAAGTAAAAGAGTACATAAAAGAAGATATAGATGCAGCTATATTTAATTTAGGTTTTTTACCAGGTGGAGATAAAGGTATTACTACTAAAGTAGATTCAACATTAAAAAGTATAGAAGATACTCTTAGTCTTTTGAAGAGTGGGGGTATATTAATAATAGCTGTGTATGTTGGTCATGAAGAAGGAGAAAGGGAAGGTGAAGCGCTTTTAGAATATACTAGCAATCTTCCTAAAAATAAATTTGGTGTTATGCTTCAT
>DALZNT010000147.1:0-6477 GCA_032005505.1 Clostridium sp.
CGTGGCTGCTTGGAACAAGGTGATGAATGCAGATCGTTTTGATATTGAAAGATAGAATTGAGAAGATTATTTGAATTTAAGATAAATGGAAGTAAACAGTCAAATAGGACTGTTTACTTCTTTTTTTCATATATAAATTGAATTAGTAACTTCTGTGGTTAATCCTTCAATAGTATATTGAATAATAAGTTTCGTAGTTTTTATTTATAATATGGATATTATGGTGTATAATGTTAAAATAAGTTAATTAGAAAGGAAGGTTAGAATGAAGAGAAAAGTAATTTTAATATATTTTTTCCTTATGATCAGTGTGCTATTTACAGCATGTGCTAAATCTAATGATAAAGATAAAGCAAATATGAATACTGCAATAAAAAATGAATCAACTTTAGAAGACAATGAAAAAGATACTGAAAATGATGATACTTTAGATAATAATGAAGAAGAAGTTCAAGTTGAAAAACCGGCTAATGAGAAGGCAGAACCACAAATCGAAGAACTTACTGAAGAGCCAGAAGTAATTGAATACATAACAGTAGCACCGGAAAATGTAAGAATACCAATTCTTATGTATCATTCCATAAGCGATGCAAATCCAGACAATAGTTTATTGGTTCCACCAACAATGTTTAAGGAGCAAATGGATTGGTTAAAGAATAATGGGTTTACAACAATGACTCTAGATGAAGCCTTAGACTCTATGAGTACGGGAAAGGTTCCTAAGAAGCCTGTAGTTATAACCTTTGATGATGGATATGTAGATAACTATACAGCTGCTTTTCCGGTATTAAAGGAGAATAATATGAAAGGGGTTTTCTTTGTCATAACAGATTATATGGGTGAAACAGCTGGTAATTCTATGTCCATAGATATGTTAAAGGAAATGAAGGCTGCAGGAATGGAAATAGAAAATCATACCTCAAATCATCTTGAATTAAACGCCTTATCTAGGGATGATGCTTATAATTCAATTAAAAATGGCCAGAATTTTTTAATAGATGTACTTGGCGTGGAATCAAAGTATCTTTGTTACCCAGCTGGAAGATATAACGATACAACTATAGAAATAGAAAAAGAACTAGGGGTTAAGGCAGCAGTAACAACTCAAGGTGGAATAAGCTCTAATTCGGATGGAAATTATGAATTAAAAAGAGTAAGAGTGTCTCCTATGGCTATAGAAAACTTTCAGGGGATTTTTGCTGAATTTCAATAACATTTAGTAGAAATGTAAGCGGTAAATGCCAGGTCACATTGACAAGTTATTTACCGCTTACGGAATAGGAGTAGATGATGGAGGCAAGAGCTTGGTAAATAACAAAATGAAATGGAAAACTTATGAGAAGTATGAAAAAGCATAAAAACTCAGCAATAGCTGAGTTTTTACTTAATTAAGTTTATTTATTATTTTTTCTAGATCTTATAAAAGCCAAGGAAATTAAAGTTCCAACAAAAACTAAAATTAAAATTACTATAGGGTAAAATTTTTGATTAGTGTTAGAATTTAAGTTTGATGAATTATTTTTTTCATCATTTTGCTTGTTTATGGGTGAATTAGAAGTCTCATTAGTAGAAGTCTCATCAGTACTAGTGTCAATACTACTATCTAATTCATCAGTAGTACTATTAGTCTTTGAATTATTATTATCCATATTGTCTTCTATCTTTGTATCAGTTTTATTAGAGTCAGTAGTACTATTACTAAGATTATTAGAACTATTGTTGGTATTATCATTGGTATTATTATCTGTTGGATTACTTGGCTTAGTAGTATCTGGGTCTGTAGTCTCTGGATCTGCAGTATCTGGTTTTGTGGTCTTCTTCTCAACTGTAAATTTACTAGACTTTTTAGTTATATTACCAGCCAAATCAATAGCTTCAACTTCCAAAATATAATTACCTTTTAAAAGTAATATTTCATCTCCCAAATTATATTCCTCATCATTTAACTTAATTTTAAATGTATCGATTCCTGAGAGAGTATCTTCTATATTAAAATTTAATTCAAGCATATCATCTTCTTTAAAAGTTGAGGGAATATTTAAATCTATATTAGGGTTAGTTTTATCTATATTGATATTATCTATAGTAACAGAAGCTGAAATATTTTTATTATTTGTAGCTATTCCTGTTACACTTTGATTTTCTCCTTCTGACGTAAGAGTTATATCCTTAGTAACTTCCTTTATTCCATGTACATCATCCTTAGCTTTGAATAATACTGTTACATCATTATTAAACCATCCATTTATATTTGGTTCTTTATTAAGAGCAGCAGATATTTCAGGAGGTAGCTTTGCCAACGTATTTCCAATGTTTTCTTCAAATAAACTTAAATTAACAGGTGTTATATTAGAAATATCTTGACCGCTAGAGGCAAGGTCTAAATAAAGCTGTTTATCAATTTCACTCAAAACATAATAATTAGAATCTGTTAAAGTTAAATTATACTTTCCTTGAGGACCACCTAGAATATAATATTCGTTAGGTGAGTTTGACCCAAGATATAATATAACTTCATCTCCTTCTTTAAGTAAAGTGTTTCCTGAAATAGGATATTCAGTATTTCCGTCTTGATATACAGTTATTATATCTTTAGCATCCTTAGTTGAATCTTTATAATAATTGTCAACTTCAAACTGCAATTTAGTTTGAGGAATACTATCCTCTTCATAGATATTTTCCTTTGATATAACAGTTCCTTTTACAATTACTTCAGCTTTAGAATGTAAAGATGTATTATCATAGTACGGATATGAAGCACTAATGTAGTTGCTTATTTGTCCATCATAACCTAAGGAACCTTCCTTTGATTTCCAACCTTGTATAATAGGTAAAGCAGATTTCTCTATATCATGAATTTCACCATTATGAGTAAAACTTGCATTTCCAAACATCATTTTATCTCTATTATCAACACCATATTTTTCTATGCTATCAGCATAGAGATCCTTAAAGCCCAATGCATGCCCAAGTTCATGTGTTATTGTAGATTTTAACTTATCTACATCGTACTTAGGGAACTCTTGATGATTTATTAATATTTCTAAATCTGTAACATTATATGAAGAATCAAGATTTTTCTGTTGATAATATGCAGTTGCGCCTAAGGGTTTTAACAAAGCGCCTAAATCAGTTTTATTTACAACTTTCACCGGAAAAGCAGTCCCCGTAGAGTTATTTTCATCTATTTCTATTAATGTAGTTGGTTTATTATTAGCTTTATCTTCATAATTCCATTTTTCTATGCCTTGTTCAACTATTGATTTTATAGATTCACCTGCATAGGTTTCATAGTTGGAAGAAAATAACTTTTTACAACTTTTATCAAAATATAATCTTAAAGGTGTAGACGATATAGGATATTTATGACCTATATAATCCCAACCTAAAAACTCATTTCCAGCTTCTTGTGAAATTTTGTGAGCATATAAACGATAAGTGTTTTTAGTGCTAAAATCTTTAAGGGTATTACCTGATACTTTTATATAGAAAGTCTTAGGATTTTCTTTACTTACAGTACTATCTTTTATTGTATGATAAATATATTTTTCGTCGTAAACACCTGTGGTAAGTGCAATTTTATTAAAGGAATCATCATATAATTCTAAATTATAATTAGTGTTTTCAATACGGTTATCCCCCTCTTTAGGAAGAGTTAAAACAACTCGAAATGTTGATGGCTCGTTTACTTGCACTTTCCACCAATCTACATCACCACTGTATGAAATCTTACTTTGAATTGCGTCAACCCCTTCTGAATTATCATCATTAAGAATTATATTATTGGCATTTTCTCGAATGTTATTATCAGGTTCATAGTCATCATCTAATTTAGAATTAGGGTCACCAGGTACAAAAATACTACCGCTAATTGGACATTTATCATATCCAGAAGCAAATTCTTCTATGTAGTGCGTTACATCAAAAGTAATATTTTTATCAAATTTACTAACATGCTTTTTATTTAGTTTAACTTCTAAGGATATTTCTCTTGTTTCTCCTGGATAAATATTATCAATTTCTTGATTAATCAAGTCTGGTTTCAGTGGGGTTAAATCCTCAGTTAAGTTAAAAGAAAAGGCCATATTTTCAAAATAGTGACTAGTAGTGTTGTGAAGCTTTAATTTGATTTCAAAGGGATTAGGTGAGTATACATCATTCTGTAACTCTAAGGTTTTAGGATACTCTAACTCCATAGATATAGGGAGAGGAAGAGGAGTTTCTTCCTTGTTTAACCAATCCTCATAAGAAATATTCTCCTTATTATAAAGTTTGTTTACAAAAAAATACTTAGACCATTGCTTAATCATATTATACTTAAGAAGTCTAGGTTCCTGTTCATACATTAAATTAAGACCATTAGTTATCAAATCATAATCAAAGTCATGGGTCTATATGCCGGTTTTGTCATATTTTACATCATTTTTAGTTGTTAAAACTATTCGTACAATAGACTCATTAGGTGCAGCTAAGGGCATTTTAGCATTGTCATCATACTCTATACCATCAAATGCGTAACAGCCATCATTAGGTTTAGCTATTCTTTCAGCTATTATATTGTTTTGTTCATCATAAGCTGTAATAGTATATCCTGAGTCAACTAGTTCTTGGATGGTTAATCCGGTATTATCTCTTGGTGTACCAAAACCTATCTCATCTGTAATAATGTAGCTAGATTGATTTTTTCTCAAATTATCCCATTCTTCTGAAGTTAAAGTTAATGTTTTGCTTTGAGTATTTTCTGTATCTCTAGATACTATGTTAACATCACAGCCACCTATGTAATCATAAGTTATGTAAAATAATCCTTCTTCATCAGAATTCGCGGTAGAAGTATATTTAATTTCATCATTCAAGATAAAATTCAGATCTATTATACAATTGGGATCAGCTTGTCCGACTACATAACCTATATTAGGCTCTCCCCCTATGGTTATTGAAAAACTTTCTTCTTCTGATAAGGAAGTTATTGTAGGGGTAGATAAATCAGAGATAATGCTTGTTTTAGAATCAATAGGAAACCCTAAAGAGTCTTTAGAAACTACTTTGATATTTTTATTTTCTTTAATAGAAGATTCAATACTTGCTTTAAAAGAAGTATCATTAGCTACTTTGAAATTACCTGAGAAAACATCATCAATAAAAATATCAACTGATGAAGAATCCTTAGAAAATCCGCTTATATTAGTAGCATCAGGAGTAACTTTATTAATTACTATGGTTGATGAATTAATACTCGACGATTGATTATCGGGTTGACTTATTTCTGCGGCAGCATTTACATTAATAGGAAATGTAGAGAAGAGTAAAACTACTAGCAGTAAATAGGATATTCTTTTTAATTTTAGTGATTTATAATATGTATATTTCAAATAAATTCTCCTTTCTTTGGATAAAACACCTAAATTGTATATGTTAATACTTTATTTGTAAATAATACCAGGTATTTTCCTTGGAAAATACTACAATCTCAGAGGAAGGTAGAGTTTATATATTAAAATGTTAAATGGGAAGTCTAAGGAATGGCTTCCCATTTACATTTATCATATTTAAAATAGAGATTTATTTAACTGGCAATAATTCAATATAACCTCTTGTACCAATTGGCTCAAGCTGTATACGTGGATTAGAATCATCCCATGCATATCCTATATTGGATGGATTATATTTTTTAATTGATTCCCAAACCTGTTTAATGGCTTCTCCATAATTTTCTTCCTCAAAGGGTTCCCCTTGAAACATCAAATACTTGCTTGCGGGAAGTTCAATTACATCAAAACCAACAGGAATTACACCATCATAATTTAAAGGTAACTCCACTCCTTGCACATACTCTGAAGTACCTTTTAAAATATAGCTTTTAGGCAGCCATAAGCACACAGGCTCTCCACTAATGGAATTAATACTTCTTAACAGTCCCAAGACATCACAGCCAACATCTTCACAATAAGCAAAATAATCAGCAGCCTTTACAGCACGTTTAATAAGAACCTTTCGAGCAGGCTTTTCTATTACTTGAACAAATATAGTCTTTAAATTTTCCATGGAGCAGATTTTAGCTTCACCTAGAGATTCAAAAGAATATAAAAATTAGCAGCTTTCCAAATTGCAGTTCAACAGGTTTGCTTTAGAGTTGAAATTTTAAAAATTACATTAAAATTCACACAACTTAAAACTTTGTATTTTGAAGGGTTTTAGGTTATTTTTGAAATTTAATCCTTAAAATCAGAAGCAAATTCACAATGGTAATAAAAATTTATTAATGATGTGAATTTTACTATGAATTTTCTTCTGGAATATACAATATATACAAGTTTTGTTGAAAAAATGTGTAAAATGTGTTAATGTAAAACATATAGTCAGGTTATAACATATACGAGTCTGAAGATGACTATAGAAATCAAAATAAATGAAGGTAAACTCTTTCAAGTCAAACCTGATAAGTTAGCTGAATTTGAAACTTTTATAGTAAATGTT
>DALZNT010000148.1:0-6442 GCA_032005505.1 Clostridium sp.
CACTTTTTCCAATTCCGCTCTCTCCAATTATTAATATTCCTATACCATATACATCTACTAAAACACCATGAAGCCTAGTTTCTGGTGCTAATTTTTCATCTAAGTAATTGCTTATTCTATTAATGAATCTTGTAGATTTTATTGTACTTCTCAAGACAGTAATATTTTTTTCTCTTGCTTCCTCTAAAAATTCTTCATGCATTTCTAACCCTCTAGTCACAATTATAACTGGTACAGGATAAGAAAAGAATTTTTTAATTCTCCTAAGTCTTATATCTGGTTCTAAATAATTTAGGTAACTCCACTCAGTTTTACCAACTATTTGAATCCTTTTATTATCATAATAGTTATAGAACCCTGCAAACTGAAGTCCTGGCCTGTTAATATCGCTTATTTCAATATCAGACTCCAAATCACCTTCAACAAGAACCTCAAGCTGATAATTATTTACTAAATCTAAAACCCTTACTCCCACCATTATACCTCCATGGCCATATAATCATTCTAATTATTTTTGCTAGGGTCTACTTTTTTGTATCCTTCAATTTGAGCTCTAAAATTATTTTTAACATTACTTACATATCTTTGTCTTAAAACTTGTTGTCTTGCTCTTTCTTCATCTGTTAAAGCTGACTCTTGACTTTTCTTATAAAAAGAATTAATTTCTTCCACAACCTCTTCTATTTTCATTTCATCTATATTTTTGTATTCCATTATTTTTATTCCTCCTAGATATTTTTACGTTTTTAACTTCTTCATAATCATTAATTTAGTTGTTATCTACACCCTTTTAAATATTAATAGTTATTTTTTGTCGCTTTCCAATGGCATTATATTCTATTTTATGATATTTATTGTAAAATATTGAAAGAATTTGACTACCAAATTTTGTTAACTTTTCTTCCATTGTCTGTTAAAATAGAAATATAATGCTTCGGGGGTGTAATTGTATGTTATTAAAATTTAATATACTAAAACAAAAAATTAAGTCTTTTAAGTTTCTTTTAGGTGTTCTTCTTAGGTTCAAAAAACCTACTGATAATATAGTTGTAGTTTGTTCTCAACAATTAGATGAATATTTAGTTCAATATCATAAAATAAATAATAAATCTAAATATAATAAAACAGCTTAATACTTATATCTTTGTTCTAGATATAAGGTTTTGACATTTAGCTATACTTTCTATATTGTCAGTAATATAATCATTATCTTTATCTGTATTATTTACATATATACTATGTATAAGTCTGCAGTTAAGAGTATTGAAAAAATACTTGCCAATAGTCTCCATTGGCAAAAACATATTGGTCCACGAACTACCGCCATCAAAAATAAATATACCTTCTTTTTCTTTCAATAATTTATTGAAGATATATTTTTCACTCCATATAAGCTGACATCTATCAATTAATGCCTTAAGTTGAGCTGGAAACATTCCAAAATACATAGGTGAACCCAAAATTATACAATCGCTTTTCTTCAACAATGTGTATATATGCTCCATATCATCTTTTATGGAGCATACGCTTTCCTTACGGCTACAGCACTTACAATCAATGCAAGGACTAATATTCATATTGTAACAATTTATCTCTGTTACCTCTATTTCATCTTTGTTTAAACCTGCTATAACTGCACTTATAATCTTAGAAGTGTTTCCTTTTTCATTAGGTGAACCATTTATAATTAATACCTTTTTCATACTATAGCTCTAATATTAAATAATCTATACTTATTGGTAGATTCTCATTATAGAATGCTACTAGAAAATCCATTACTTCATAACTATCCTCTGACAATTCAAAGGATAGCATTTCATAATCCAACTCAAATTCATCAGATATTTCATCTATTATGTCATTTATATTGTCAATTGCTGTATCATTAAGATATGGGAGAAAATACTCTTGGAACCAAGGTTCACTTTTTTCTTTTTCATCACATTCATCATCTGCAAATTCCTTTGCTCCTTCAAGTTCAACATTATCAAACTCGTATGTAAACTTAAGAATAAAGCAATCTTTATGCTTCTTAATCTCTCTAATATTATCAAGTTCATTATCTTCTAGAATTTCAATTATTTCTTCTTTATTATTCATTTTTACCCTCCTAAATATTGGTTTTACGCTTTACATATTACAAATACTATATTTAATATAAATTATAAGCATATATTTAAAGTTCAATACTAATATTCTTGCCATTAATTTAAATTTCACTTATTCTATAATAATCTAAATTATAACATAAATCTATATTATGAATGAAATTATCCAATATTATCATAGATAAAAAAATAAAAATCTTAGCAGAAACCTATATATGGTTACTTCTACTAAGATTTATTTTTATTCTTCTATGTCTTCAAGTTCATACATTTCTGTAGCTTTTTCCATGTATAGAACCCCTTCAAGATGATCCATCTCGTGGCAGAATACTCTAGCCATAAAGTCCTTAACACTATAAGTAATAAGCTTTCCTTCTTCGTTTAAAGCTTCTACCACCATGCTTGTTGGTCTTTCTACTAACCCTTCATGATTTACATAGCTTAAACATCCTTCATAATCTACTGCTGTTTCCTTTGAAGCTTCTTTAACCTTTGGATTTATCAATATTATTGGATTACTATTATCCTCTGTTACATCTATTAATATTACCCTTTTATTTACTGCTATTTGAGGTGATGCAAGACCTACTCCACTTACTGTTGCTAAAGTATCTTTTAAATCTTGAATAAGTCCTCTTATTTCATCATTTATTTCTTTTACTTCTTCACATACTTTATTTAAATGTTCATCACCGTATTGTACAATTTTTCTAACTGCCATTTTAAAGCTCTCCCTTCTGTTCATATTAAATACATACTATATTAAACCATACTTTTATATTTTTTTCATCATATTATTAAAAGATTGCTAACAAAAAGGAGTATTAAAATCATTCTTTAATACTCCTTATTACTGTTTTTTCTATTTTAAATGAGACTCAAACCAGTTTGTCATTTCAGTTAGTCTTCTTATTCTATGCTTTGGCTTACCACTTCTACTTAACTCATGTGTCTCTCCTCTAAACATACAAAGTCTAGACTCTACTCCATGATACTTTAGAGCTGTAAACATTTGAAGACCTTCAGCAAGCCAGCATCTATAATCTTCTTCTGAATGTATAAATAGAGTTGGAGTTTTAACCTTATCAGCATATTTTAGCGGAGAATGGAACCATAGTTTATCCACATCATCCCATGGTGTTGCACTATTTTGATCTTCTACAAAATAATATCCAATATCAGTAGTACAGAATTTAGAGATCCAGTTAGAAATACTTCTTTGAGATGCAGCTGCTTTAAATCTATCTGTATGGCCAATTATCCAGTTAGTCATAAATCCGCCATAAGATCCTCCCGTTACTCCTACTCTGCCTTCATCGATATCACTATACTTTTCTAATACTGTATCAGTAAATTTCATTAAATCATCGTAATCTATAGTGCCGTACTTTCCACGTATATCAGCAAATTCTCTGCCATGTCCATCACTGCCTCTAGGATTACAGAAGAATACAAAGTATCCCATATTAGCCCAGAGTTGCATTTCATGATAGAATACTTCACCATAAACGGTTTTTGGTCCACCATGAATATCAAATATTGCTGGGTATTTATTACCTGCTATATAATCTGCTGGTTTTAACACCCATCCTTCTATATTTACTCCTGGTGCAGTTCTTACAACTAACCTTTCTGGCTTAACAACTTTAAGTTCTTCTTGTGTCCACTCATTAAATTTAGAAAGCTGAACTTCTTGACCTTCTTTTAATGAGTATATCTCTTGAAGCTTTTGCTCTCTCATAGCTATAGCCATAACATTTCCATTCTTTATATCAAAACAATCTATTGAGCCACTTACTTCAGTTAATTTTTCTATATTACCTGCTATATCAATTCTATTTAAATAAGAACTGTTAAACTCTGTTGTAATAAAGTATAGGTACTTTCCATCCTTAACTGAACTTTTTCCTCCACCATATCTACAATCAGAGCCTACAGAGTTCCAAGTGCTTTTATCGAAATCGGGAGTAATTAATGCTCTTTCAAGGTTTTCTAAATTTATTGTATAGAATCTACCATCCTCATTTATTCCATAGTCCTTCATATCACTTCCTGAAATAATTAGAGTACTATTATCCATAAATTTCAGATGTCCGTAAGAGCATTTTTCATTTTCGTTTATAAGCGTAACCTTATTGATACTCAAATCATATATGTATAGCTCATCATTTAGTGGTGCCATATCCTTAAATGAACTTCCTACAAAGGCTAACATAGTTTTATCTTCATTAAATTCAACACCCATAACAGAAGTATAATCATTAGATATTGAAGTTATTACTTTTGTTTTTACTTCATACTTATATAAACCAGTTCTTAATTTATTTGTGAATCCACTTCCATTACTCCAGAAAGGTATTTCATCTAAAACTTCATAATCCTTTTCTTCTTTCTTAGATTTTAGATATTCTTCCTTCTCATCTTTATTAAGCTGATAAAATCTTTTTTCGCCTGCTTTATGAGTTGCTGTAAAAATAAATACATCTTCACTTACTTCATATATTGAACTAACCTGCATTGGAATCTTAAATAGCTTTGTAGCTTCTCCACCACCAACATTAATTTTGTAAAATTGCGAAAATTCTTCACCTGATTTAACAGCCTCTTTTTCTTTTTTCTCTCTATTTTCTTGAAATACTATAGATTCATTATCTTCTAGCCAAATATAATTTTTTTCTCCATTAAATGCAGTAAGCTGATAATATCTATCTGCATCCACTCTATATATCCACAAATTAGAATCATATCCATTTTCCTCAACGTTGCAAGTTGTAACAGCAAAACAGACTTTATCACCCTTTGGCGAATACTCTAAATTTGAAAGATATTTATATTTTGTAAAATCATCTAGTTGAATATTTTTCATTTTTATCCCCCCATTTTCATTACATAATTTTGAATATATGTTATTATACCACATAAACTTTCACTTCGGTAGTCTAAATATTTTCTATAGTTCCTTTGAAACTTTATCACCAATTCCATCATTTCACACTAATAATTATCAAATTACATGAGAACGATATATACGAGGTGATTAAAATGAAAAAACTAACGCTATTAATTCTAAGCGTAGTACTATTGTTAACAACCATTATTCCTACAGTTTATGCTTCAAATAATGATGATATCTCTGAAAATGATGTGATTGGTTCTACTCTGCCTAATGCAGAAGGAAAATTTGAGCTTCAGCCTCTTCCTTATGAAAAGAATGCTCTTGAGCCTTCAATTGACACAGAAACCATGACTCTTCATCATGATAAACATGAACAAGCATATATAAATAATTTAAATGCAGCTCTTGAAAAAGCTCCAACTCTTAAAGGAAAATCCTTGGAAGAATTACTTTCTAACCCTAAGGATCTGCCTAAAGATTTAAGGACAACTATACTTAATAATGCTGGTGGAGTTTATAACCATGAATTTTTCTGGCACGCTATGGATCCAAATGGCGGTGGAAAACCTGGTGCAAACATAGGAGATGCTATTGAAAAACAATTTGGTTCCTTTGATAATTTTAAATCAGAGTTTGAAAAAGCTGGTCTTGGAGTGTTTGGCTCTGGATGGGTATGGCTACTTAGCGATAGTAAGGGAAATTTAACAATAGCTACAACCCCTAATCAAGGTACACCTATACCTTTAAATAAGAAGCCAATAATAGCAATAGATTTATGGGAACATGCTTATTACCTAAAATATCAAAATAGAAGAGCTGAATATATTAGCGCATTTTGGAATATTGCAAATTGGAATTTTGCTGAAGATAATTATATTGGTGCCATGAAAAAATAATATATAAAAACATATGTACTCCTTTTGATTAATAATATATAATGTACCTACATAGCACTACTAAATTTGTGTATTATATTCAGTGCTAAATTACTAAAGATAATTAAAAGGTGCAAAAATGACAAAACAAACACATTCATCAGGGGGATTTTTAGTTGCAACCTTAGCTATATATCCTTTCGTTTTAAAATCCATAGAAGGTTACAGCTTTCTATACAAAGTATTATTAGTATTTTTATATTTTCACTTTGCGGATTTAGGCTCTTCCTTTCCCGATATAGATATGAAAAGTTCTTATATTAGCAAACGGTATCCTTTACTTTCAAAGTATTTTGGTAAAAACTGTAGGCACAGAGGTCTTACTCACAGTATAGTATTCTTGCTAATGCTAGGTATTGGATGCCTTTTTTTGATTTATATAAGTCAATTCAATATAGTTGTACATGTAATTGCATTTGGCTTTTATGTCGGATATGGTTCACATATAATTTTAGATTTATTTAATCCACAAGGAGTAGAGCTTTTTTATCCATGTAAGATTA
>DALZNT010000149.1:0-6369 GCA_032005505.1 Clostridium sp.
CAGGTGGCCTAACTTAAATAAAAAAGTCTCCGACAAACCCGGTACGGTTCAATTGTAGGTCTTGCAGGCAATCTGTGATCAACGCATAACCCCGTCCCTAGCTGCTCAGCTATTACATTTTTCAGAACGTCAGAACAAGTTTGACTAAATTGTTCTTTATCGATTTTTAGCACGTAACGAGTATTACGACCTCCACCTTCAAGTTTATGTAATACATCCCACTCTAGAAGTTCAGTTAAGTGGCGTGTTGATGTAGCTTTACTCACTCCAGCAACGCTTTTATATTGAGAACGGCTTTGTTGCATAAACCTCTGCTAAAAGCTTATTCAGCAATATAATTGCTAGATGAATAAGCCCGCACCTAAAATTTATCGTACAACCAATTGGTCCTCCTACAATCAAGCTTTAATCAATCGAGGAAATATCTCGATCTGGTTTGACCCTGCGACCCAATGGTATGCACAATCAACAGGCAAACCAGGACGAAATCAAACCTATTTCGATTCAGCAATTCAATGCTGCCTCATGATGAAATCTCTATTTCGGCTCTCTTTGCGCATGGTGACAGGCTTTGTTCAAAGCCTTATTAAGCTCTGTGGCTTGAATTGGACCGCACCCGATTATTCCACGCTCTGTAGACGACAAAAGCATACCGATATTTCAATTCATTATCAAAAAAGCAGTGATGGACTTCATCTACTCATCGACTCTACGGGGTTAAAATTTTTAGGTGAAGGCGAATGGAAGCGTAAGAAACATCAGCCTGAATATCGTCGCCAATGGCGTAAATTACATATTGGGATTGATGCTGAAACCCTGCAAATACGTGCGGTTCAGCTGACGACAAATAATGTCAGCGATTCACAAGTGCTGGGGGATTTACTTGATCAGATCCCTGAAGATGAGCAAATTGATTCGGTCTATACGGATGGGGCTTATGACACGAAACACTGCCGGCAGGTAATTTCCGATCGGCATGCTCATGCGGTGATTCCACCCAGAAAAAATGCTAAACCCTGGAAAGATACTAAGCCTCACTCACTAGAGCGCAAAGAATTACTTCAAACGGTTAAACATTTAGGCAGGACACTATGGAAAAAATAGTCGAGCTATCATCGTCGCATTTTGGTGGAAACCAAGATGCATTGCATCAAATTATTGGGGGATAGACTGACTGCAAGACATTTTCAAAGTCGGGTCAATGAAATACATGCACGTGTAGCAGTATTAAATAAATTCACGGAATTAGGTAGACCGCATACCCGAGTTATCACTTAAATTTGAACGGCTTGGGGGAAATTCGGCTTTTGAATGTTTATGCAACAAAGCCCAATTTAAGTATTAAAAAAGTGTAGTAAGTTGCTACACTTTTCAGACTAATCACAAACCCCACTTTAGCTATCGTTAAAGTGGGGGCATTTTCTAAACTTACATCACTAATTCATTGTTATTTACTTTTAAGCATATTGATGGCTAAAAAATACAATAAAAATTAACTTCGATAAGTGCAAGGCGATTTTCTTCAAGTTTTGTACTGTAACTGACAGTAAACATTGCTGCGTTACTTGCATAACAGTGACCGTATAATTATTTTGCAACGGCAAAATTCGTTCAACAGTCTCCTTATCGGGACAATATAGATGCGCGACACGTTCATGAATGTTATTGAGATCAATCGATTTGTCTAGTTTACGTATAAGATGATTTTTAGGAATAAACTCTTCTAGCGTAACCATATCAATTTCAGTTTGGGTGGTATAATTTTTCGCATGTGATAATTATAAAAAATTCTCACGTAAGTGTGAGAGTTTTATGAGCAAACTGAAAAGTGTAGCAAGTTGCTACACTTTTTCACTTTTCTGAATAAGCTGTTTTAAAAAATCTTCTAGTTGTAAAAGACTAGCTTCATCAATTTCTGAAATTTTAAGAGAGATCTTGAGCTGTTTTTGATTCAGTTTGATATTTCCAGCAACCTTACCATCATATTCGATTTTTCTTACCACTGATGTCGTGGTTACTTTTTCTGGATCCTGACTCAATATTTTTTCAGCATAAGAAGTAACTTTGCTTTGCTCCAGTTTTTTTTCTTTTAATTTCTCCCAAGCACGGAGTAAAGCTGTTTCCGCCTCCGAAAGTTGCTCTATATGATCCGACAAAAATTTCTTGAACGCTGTTGCAGCAGTACGGCCGACTAGACCTGGCTCCAAATCCAGGTCATTCAACATTGCTTTAGGCAGCTTTTCATACGATAGATATTTGTACATATCTTCGCGATTTAAACCCAATGAATTAGCTAAACGTTGCTTGTTCTTCTTCAATTTTTCATCAAGTGAGTTCAAACCAATAAAAATTTCATAATCTGTCAGATCTTGACGCTTTAAATTTTCAGCTAGTGTTAACAAAGATGCTTCTTCATTATTAGCATCAATGATAATGGCTTCAATCACTGACTTGCCGAGTAATTGATGCGCCCGTAAGCGTCGCTCGCCTGCGATCAGTTCATATTTCTGATTATCAAGTTTGCGCACTGTAATGGGCTGCAAAAGGCCGATTTCATTAATAGAATCCGCCAGTTCTTTTAATTCAGATTCTTCAAATACTTTACGCGGTTGGTTGGGACTGCGACTGATATCCTCAATAGGAACATTACGTCTAAATTCCTTTAGCTCTTTAATATTGTCTTTCTGTGCTTGCTGATGTTTTTCTGTATTTTGTTTCAATTTTTGAGCTAAAAGCTCTTTAGTGCTTGCCATAATACTCTCAGGTTTAAACTTTCGCTACAATTTCATAAGCAAGGCTTTCAAAAGCCTTACGTACTTTTGAATTTTTTTCTACTTTCAAAAGTGGCTGTTGCAGAATTGCTGCTTGATTAACTTTAGTACTTTGAGGAATGGTAGTTTCTAAAATTTTGCCTACCTGTTTTAAAGCTTCATCCCGAATCAGTTTACAAACATTTTGACGTTCATCATGTTTAATCAGTAAAGCACCTAAAAGCTCTAAATCTGGATTAATACGTTTTATCTTTTCAAGATGGTTCAAAAGATCTGTTACCCCATACAGTCCATATTGTGAACCAGATTCGATTGGGATAATGACATGTGTTGAGGATGCTAAGGCATTACTGGTTAATAATTTAAGACTAGGTGGACAATCAATTAATATGAAGTCGTAAAGATCTTTTAACAGTTCTAGCTTGATGCTTAATTCTTCTGAAGGACGAGGAGCTTCTTCTTTGAGCTTGTCTTCTGTTTTTCCTAAATTTAATGAGCCATAAATTAATGATACTTTTTCAAAATTTGTTTCTTCTTGTAATGCATCAGCTAATAATGAAATATCACCAACAAGTAATTCTGCTGAAGTAACAACAATTTCGCTTGGATGTTGGATCCCAATGTGTAAACTTGCGTTTGCTTGAGGATCTAAATCAATGACTAAAACTTTATTGCCAAGATTGGCAAGTTCAGAGGCTAGATGTACAACGGTCGTTGTTTTGCCACATCCACCTTTGTGGTTAGCAACCGTAATAATTTTTGCAGACATACGTGTCAGATGCTTCCGAATTTGAATGTATAATAATATAAATAACTTTCACTCATCATACTATAGTTTTTAAATTTATAAATCTTATTTGTTTAGGTCTAAAACAACCTAAAAAACTAATTTTTAAACAAGCTAGCTTAATTAATAATTAGTATAATTATTTATTTAGCTAATTAATAATTAAGAACATTTTTTAGTTATACAAAACAGACACTTACAAGTTTAAAAGTGGAAGATTTGTCACCGTAAAGTGGAAGGTTTGTCACTCAAAGGTGGAAGGTTTGTCACTCAAAGGTGGAAGGTCTGTCACTCAAAGGTGGAAGGTCTGTCACTCAAAGGTGGAAGGTCTGTCACAAGAGTGGAAGGTTTGTCACTACTATTTTTAAAAAGGTTATATTTTTACAAAAAGTACTGCAAAAATAAATACTTAATTTGTTGATAAAGTTGGCTAAACAATCTTTAAGGGTGGAAGGTTTGTCACTATGTGTTGCCACCCTGTGGATAATTTTTTTATTGGATATTTCCTGATGATTATCTATTCATTTATACCTTTCAAATCTAATGAAAGGTGGAAGCCTTGTCACATCTAGGTTTCTATCTGACATAGCATACCTAAATTTGGAAGAAATAAGTGAAAATAGGTATTTTGAACTGTTAGTTTAGGGCTAAAGGTGGAAGGTCTGTCACTATATGGTGGAAATAATATATTTTATTCCACTTTAATGACAATAAATCGTCAAAAATGCATATTTCTGATGACAAGCCTTCCACTCTTAGATTCTTGTGGTGAAAGTCTTGAAAGTTTTTCCACTTTTGTATATAAAAATAGAATTAAATATATAAATATCACGGTTATGACAGAATCAGAATCATTGCAAGAAGAATTGAATCATATTCCTTACTGTATAGGCAATATTCGTCATAATGGCGTTGTTAGCACCAGTAACCGCTTAATTCGCCCAATTGAGTTATCAGCCAATGAATATAAGGCGCTCCTATATGCAATGGCTGTTGCAAATTATAGTGAGAAAAATAGGGTAAATGGTGAAATCACCGAACAAACCTATATTTATCTGTATAAGGATGATTTGGCAGATTTACTAGGATTGAATAAACGCAATTCGATTAATGTTGCAATAGACCGGATTTATAAAGAACTTTCATCTCGGGTGGCTCATTTTATTATTGAGGAACCTACTGATGATGGTAAGAGAAAGACTAAAAAAGTACATTCTGTCGTTCCTATTATCCGTGAGTTAAGATGGGAAGATGATTCTAAAAATGCCATTCAGATTCGTTTTACCAGTGAGGTGTTACCGTATTTCACGCAGTTGGCTGGGGGGAATTTCACCACCTATCAATTGAAACATCTGTTTGCCTTGGATTCTGTTGCTAGTATGAGTCTTTATACGTATTTCATTAAAAATGAATTCAAGTACGCAAGCCAAAAGAGTTATGAAGTCCCAATGCTTTTAGAAAACTTGAAAGCTCTGATTGATATTAATGTAACTAAATATGATCGCTGGGTAGATTTTAGACGCTATGTATTAGATAAAATAGTTGCAGAAATTAACGAAAATACAGATATACAACTAGAGTATGAAACCATAAAAAAAGGGCGCCCAATTGTGGGTGTGAATTTTAAACTGCATCAGCGTATTACTGATAAAACACTAAATGAAACTGCTGTAATTGAAAAAATTTATCTTGATGTTCCATTTGAAGATAATGCATTAGTAAAAGAATTGGGGGCAAAATTCGATACGAATGTACGTTCCTGGTACATTTTTAATAATGATGAAAAGTACTCGCAGTTCAAGAAGTGGTTTAAAAAAATTGGTTGTCTCACTGACTCACAAGCAAATATTGTTATTAATGACACTTTATTCCAAATGGATTTTGCTGAAGTTGGTATGAGCTTGAATGACTTTAAACGTAATGTGAAGCATAAACTAAAAAATAATCCGGAATTTGTACAAAGTATTCGTGACAGGCTGAATGATATTTTTGGTAAAGAGCTTGTCTAAGGAAATGTGTAGCAACTTGCTACACATTTTTTAATGTATCACTGAAGAATTCAAGTACTAAGAAAATTGGATACAAAATATCTGTGGTGTATAGCTGAATAAAAAATAGTTAAACGAATAGATTATTTTTTAGATTTTACATTTTGGTTGTTCCTCATATATTTTAGGAGAAAAAAGTTTTTCAGTGCTCAAAAAATGGTGTGGTTAAGGGGTAAAGATCAACCAAGTTTTAAGTATTTAGGTGAATTTAAAAAAATACTAAATACTTTTATAGCCTTTATATAAAGCGGCGGATCATGAATAATATTAAAATAGCCTAAGCTTATTAGCTTTGTTGTAAAAATTTACTTTGAGATGCTTCTTAAGCTAGATATTTGATGCTGTTGCGTATAGCCACAAATGATAAGCTAAAGACCGTTTTAGCTAAAGATGATGACGATCAACTTGGCGATACCATTGATTTGTAAGTGTCCTCTAAACTCTATGCCAATCTTTTAATTTGGATCACTTTGTATGTCGGTAGCTTTTGCAGTACACCATTTAAATAGGCATACAGATCTACACCATGCAACCTACTTCAATGATCTGACCTGATTTGAAAAGTGCTTTATAACCACTGTAATCATCACAGACCAGATGTCCCTGCCAGCCATTCAGGAATTCTTCTGCATGCAGACCTGAACGGTTTCTTGAAAGTCATAGATCACCCCTTGCTGCAGCACCACCTGTTTTAAGGCATTGACCAGAGGTTCAAGTGTCTACACCACAGCGACCAATCCAATCTGACAGAGTGGATCTAGAT
>DALZNT010000150.1:0-6216 GCA_032005505.1 Clostridium sp.
TATAAGTTCTGAAAATCCATCTCCTGGTTTATGTAATATTTTAGTAACTTCAGAAGAAGGGTTTCCACTTATAGACTCAAACCATATAAATCTATACCATCCAGGGTGTTCCATAGAGAAATCGATTAAATTGGATAAAATCAAGAAAAATCTTCCTTCATCATCTTCTTCATTATTTAAGCCATTACTGGAATAATCAATCATCATAAGAAGCACCTGACCAAGTGATTCCCAAAATATTTCGTCCAGACTGTTAAAATAATTATATAAATTTGTATGTGCACACCCAACTTTTTTAGCAATATCTCTTAAGGTTACATCCTTTATTCCTTCATTTTTGTCAATCAAGCTTAATGTAGTTTCTAAAATTATTTCCTTACTGACATGTTTTTTATTATTTATCAATTTATTCTCCCCTTTCATTACCTAAGGTAATTACCATAGGTAATATTATACCAATATTATAATATAATGTCAATAAAATGAAAAATAATGGGATTATCTCATTCTAAAAATCACTTTTTATTTTGAGATAATCCCATTGTATATTTATATGTATAGTATCTATTAATTTTATATTAATCTAAACTACGCGTCCTATCATGCTAATTTCAATAAAGTCTATGTTGTTTATGCTACAGTTCACTATAAATAATTCTAAATTTATGCATAAGGAAAAAACAACTAATAAATAATCGAGTTTTTCATGGTGAAGGCGAGGTTTACCTTACCAACATACCTTCATCCAATTTTAGTAAAAACCGCACTTATTTATGATACGGTTCTCCGTAACTATTCTAAATGAGGTTTTCCCAATTTATTCTTGTGTTTAAATTCTACATAAATATGGTATAATTCTAAAGTAATATTTTGAAATCCGTAGTGGATGGCTACGGGCGTTTTGAACATTTTATCCCCCTTGGACTATTGATGACATTTCAATGAAAAATAAACACAAATAATTTTTTAAGTATCTAACTCCCCTACAAATTCAAATTTGTATTACATAAATTAGTTTTATATTCTATATAAAATTCTAGTATCTTTTAACTGTTCCAGGTTATTAATCACTCTGTACCCTTTTCCTAAGCTAAATAATTTGTATGCGTAATATTTTAATTTATGCCTACATAGAAATATTCCGGTAATACCTAGTTTCATGGCACCTTTGCAGTTAGCAAGATTATCATCTATAAACACTGTTTCTTGTGGTAAAAGTTTCAGCTCCTCTAAAGCTGTTAAATACATTTTTTCATTTGGTTTTGATACTCCCAAAATTGATGAAATTACAAAAGAATCAAAATAGTTATACAACCCTTTATTCACATATACATCCTTTAAAGATGGCCATGCATCTGAAACAACTGCTAATTTATATTTTAATTTCAACTCAGGAATTATCTTTAATGCATCCTCAAAGAATACATACTTGTCCTTATTGTAAACTAAATCTGTTGCTAAACCTTTTATTTCTTCTTCTTTTAGTTCTAATTCTGGAAGGCTTCGAGAAAAAATCTCATAATACTTATAGAAATGTATATACTCATCTTCCTTTGATTTAATTAAACTTTTACAACTAATGTGATGAGCAGCGTTGTTAAATGCTATATTTATTTTTTCTTTATCTATTGCATTATATTTTTTTTCATCTACATACTCAAAAAATTTAGGTGAAATAAACCAATGCCCTGTACTAGATTGATTTAAAACACGTCCTGAATCAAATAAAATCCCTTTAATTTCTCTTTTTTCAATCCCCATATTTGCCCTCCTACACCACTGTGTCTATTTGTATAATATTATAGATAGCCAAGTTCCTATTTACCTTCCACTTTAAACTTATTATAACATATTTTGTAAATATAACATTGCTTATGATACACTATTTTGAGATAAAAAATAGCCTTAATCAAGTAATATCATTGATTAAGGCTATAAACCTCATTTATTTATGATACGGTTCACTCTTCATGATTCTAAATGCCCTACATCCAAATTTGAAGAAATGGATTAGTAGATTTAATTGTGTTGCCACTAAATATCTTTCAAATTACATGTTTATCAAGAGTAATTTTTTTAAAACCTTTAAAGCATATTACTTACAACATATTATATATGTGTAGTATGTTACGTTAAAATGCCCAGCAAGTGATTTTGCTGGGCATTGTTCGCATTATGTAGAATTGTGCAACAAATATTTGACAAAAAGAATTGAAGATGTAAATAGAAAATACAAAATAAATCAAGAAAGTAAAGAAGGGGTAGAATGAAAAGTTATTCTGAATTTAGAAAAATAGTTGGGTTAAAGGGTGCTGAAATTGAAAAGTTAACAGGGTATACAAGACAGGGTATACATCATGTGTTTAATATGAGCAAGCCAGCTGAAAAGTTTCTAACATGCATTAACTATGTTATGGAAAAGCAGATTGTTTTAGAGATGGAGAAACATGAGAAAAGAATAAGAGAGTTAAGAGAGCTGCAAGAATCTTTTCAAGATATCTCATAGGAGGAGTAAAAGGAATGAGTGATTTTGAGGTTATAGAGTTTCAAAAGGAATATCCTACATTAAATTTAAATGCACTTAAAAATAATCCTAAGGATTATGATATGGGAATTTTGGTAGCCTACTCGATGGAAACTAAAAGAGGTTTTGTTATAAAGAAGCAATTTAAAACTACTAAGAAAGGTACAAAATTTACTTACAAAGCTTGTAATGGTGAAGAGGAAGCAAAGGAATATAGTCTTAAATGTCATGAGCTGCTAAAACAGTACAATGAAAAATATAAAACTAATTATTGCTGGTAGTCTGTGGATAAAGCGAAACAATTAATAATATTTGATCTTTGAAAATTGAATAGTACGGTATTTGAAAATATGTTACAATGTGGATAAAACAAATTGATTTGGAGCGTAGTTGTTTAATATGGCGAATAACAGATTATTTATATTTTATACTAAATTTTAAAAATTGTATGAGGTGATTATAGTGGAAAATTATTGTAAACACAAACCTAAAAATCTATTTGCACGACATTTTGTTTGTAAACATTGTGGAAAGAGGATTGTCAGTAAGAACAAAATACCGATTGCTATAGCATGTATTGCTTCCGTTATCATAAATTTATTAATAAGATATTATTTTTTTGAGAACCCTAATTTAATTATTACTGTTTTTACATTTCTAATCATAACGATTTTTTGCTTGATTTTAGGTTGGATATGCTTGCTTTTTGTAGGATTTAAAGAAAAATTAAATTCGTAGTATTAAACATTTACGTTGCTTAATACTAATATTACTTTTGACTATTATATAATTTATAATAGTCAAAAGTACACATATGACCATCATATGGTATCACTTTAGTATCAACACATTCAAAGCCAAGTTTTTCAATTACAGTTTTGAATGGAATATTCTTTGGTTTTACAATGGCAGTTAAGGATTTTAATTCAGTATTTTTAAATATCCACTGAATTAGTGCATTAGATACTTCAGTTGCGTATCCATTACCTTGATAGGTATCAGAAATGCCATATAAGATCTCAACTTCATTGTTTATTTCAGCTTTTGAATGAACTCCCACAACACCAATACATTTATGTTCAATCTTATGCTCAATTGCTAATATTATAAAAGGCTCATTTGTATTAAACTTTTCATTTAGCCAATGTATCCAAGAAAGTGCCTCTGACTCATTACGTAAAATCATATCAGACATCCAGTAAGATACGTTTGGCTCTTGACTATAATATGCTGCATCCTTTGCATCGGATGGCAAAAAAGGTCTTATAATTAAATTATTTGTTTCAATTCTCATTTCTTTCACTGTATTCATCGTTCTCTCTCCCCCACACACAATGAATTTCTATTCAAATACTAACATTCCATATATAACCATAGCAACCTTAATTATTTTTACTAAATAAAAATGAGCCATTCAGCTTTTTACTGATTATGGCTCATTTTATATAGTTTAAAAATCAGTCTATTTTTTTCTTTTCAATGGTATTAATAAATCGATTTGTTCAAAATTTTTCTCTTTTGAACCCATTGTAGTAAAATACTCATATACATTCATATGCTCTTCAAGCCATCCACACATTCCGTTTGGCTCTCTACCATTATCCAGTTCATATTCATCATTATTATTAGCCCATTTTTCTAACTGTTGCCACTCGTTGAAATTCCCCATTTTTATACAATGAGCTCCATAGATCCCTCCACCAAAACTCTTTTTTTCTAAGGGAGATTTTACTTCGAAATCATTTGGTATTGTAATCCAAAACTCATATCCATATTTTCCTTCTGAATCTGGCACACTCGGATTATTAAACCCATAAATCTTTGCATCTGCTTTATGTTTTAATAATTCACTTTCCCTGACAAATTCAATTAACATCCTCATAGCCATATCTTCAGGCTCTTTACCATAGGCCCGAATAGAAGCTACATGCATCGGTGGTAAACATACTATTCTTACATTTTTCAGTGTGTCTAATACATTATTGGCCATCCTTAAATCCTCCATCTCTAATTTTTTCACATTAAAAGATTTGTTTATATCTGCTATAGCTGAAATAGTCTGAAGAAGGACTTCATCATCCAATATCTTTTGAAGCATGTTCTTTTCATTTATGTCATTCAATCTATCAATAAACATTAAAATAGCACTTTTAATATTATCAAGAGCTTTAATATCATAATTAACTTCATTTAACTCACTATTTAAGACTTCTATTGCATAGGATATTTCATTATTTTTAAGTATCTGTTCAATTTGCTTTAATGACAACCTAAGCTTTCTTAAAATCATAATTTGTTTAAGCCTTGTTATAGCTTCATCATTATATATCCTATATGCATAGTCCTCTTTTTTTAAACTCTTAATTAAACCAATCTCTTCATAATACCTTAATGTTCTTGTTGAAATTTTGAATATCTTAGATACCTGACTAATGGTCTGCAGTTCCATATCAACTCCCCCTTCAAGTACTATTATAATGTATTACGTCGCGTCAAAGTAAATATAAATATCAATACTATTTTTAACCATAGCCTAAATTAGTACTAGTACTCTATATCCTTAACAACAAATTCATGAAGACGCTTAGTCTTAAATCCTAATTTCCCATATAAATCCTTGGCTGGATTTCCTTCAACCACCCATAGAGTAACCTGCTCACAGCTCTTATCAAGAATCTTGTTAACAGAATAGCCCACTAAATTTCTGCCATATCCCCTGCCTTGCTTGTCCACCGATACTGCAACGGCATCTAATTCACCGCCCTCAATCCCTGAAACTGCAACAATCTCATTATTATCTCTTAGTACAAAAATATTCTCCTGAATAAGGCTGTTTATAGCTGTTCTATATTCACACTCATATGCCTTTATATTTATCCTCATAACTCATTTCCATTAAATCCAATTTTACTTATTTCCAAACCCACAAATGCTTTTTCAGCAAGGTCTTACTGTCTATCTCAATGTTCTAACTAAGCCACCTCTTGCCTTTGAAAGAAGTTCATTCTTAATTAAAAAATTCCAAACTGGCTCAAACTTTTTCCATGCAACAGCATATGCTAAGTGTTTCATTTTCATCCTCAGTTCCTCATGTTCCTTTGATGTCTTAACTATATTTCCCCACTTATAAAAATCTTTATATGCTTTATTATAACCATATTCCATCTGTTCTTTAGTAAGATTAGGATGATCAAATACTAAATGTCTAGTGTCATACAGTCTCCAATCATTAGTGTTAAGCCTCTTATCTTCATCCATTTTGTTATATATTACCGTACCTGGATATGGAGTTAGAATATGGTTAGTTGCTGTGGTTATTCCACTATTAATAGCCCATTCAGTGGTTCTATCAAAAACATCTAAGTTATCACTATCTAATCCAAAAATGAAGCTTCCATTTATCATAATTCCTAATTGATCTAATCTTTTAATTGCTTTGTCATAATCTTTTTCAATATTTGATAGCTTATTAGCTTGAATTAAATTATTCATATTAATACTTTCAAACCCAATAAAAGCACTTCTAAAGCCTGCCTCATAAGCAAGTTCTATTGTATCATCCTCAAGAATGGAATCAACAGTTATTGCTCCTTGAAAAAGTCTTCTCATTCCTCTCATTTCTTTAAAAACTTGTCTTACTAGTTTTTTGTCTGCAAATATATTATCATCAAGAAAATATAAATGTCTGCCCT
>DALZNT010000151.1:0-6203 GCA_032005505.1 Clostridium sp.
ATCTCAATTATTTCCAAGAAGGAGTAGGTTTTATTCAGTTTACACAAAGTTTTTTGCAGGGCCCTTGCAAGTGATACGGAGAACCGTACCACAAGTAACGGAGCGAGGTTTATCAAATATTTAAAAAGATATAGAATTAGATTTAATTCTATACCTTTTTACTATTATTTATAAATACTTTTATGAATTAAGTAGCAAAGACTTAAGCTCATCAAAATTAGAAATCTCATAGGTAGGTTTTATTGAAGTTTCATTTATAATCTTGTTAGGGTTATACCAACAGGTATCTATACCAAAGTTTATCCCACCTTGTATATCAGAACTTAAACTATCCCCTACTATCAAAACTTTGTTTTTATCAAAGAAATTTATATTTTTTAAAGTATGTTCAAAAATCTCAGGATTTGGTTTTGATATTAATATTTCTTCAGATATTACTATAGTCTCAAAAAAATTTGCTATAATAGATTTTCTGATTCTTTTATCTTGAACTAAGGTAAGACCATTAGTTACTATAGCAAGTCTGTAAGACTTGTTTAGAGTTTCTATAAGCTCGATACTATTATCATATAAAAATGATGCATCGGCTAAATGCTCCATATATAATTTTGCAAAGTTAGTTTCATCAAAACTTACCTCTAATCTATCTGATAATCTTTTAAATCTTTCTACTTTTAAATTTTCTTGTGTAATAAGTCCTTGTTCAAACTCTTTCCATAGAGCTGTATTTATTTCTTGATAAATTTTCAAATGATAACTTTCATCATAGTTTATGTTAAAATTAAGCATTGTGTTTTTAAATGCTTCTCTTTCAGATTTTTTAAAATCATATAATGTTTCATCTGCATCAAATAATATAACTTCATATTTCAAAATATGTCCTCCAAAATTTATATAAATAATTTAATTACTAAGTAATTTAAGTTGCTTTTGATTATAGTTTTCATCAGATTTTGCATTAAGTATAATACCTATTAAAAATAGTACACATCCTACTACCTTTCCTATAGAAAAAATATTGAAGTATAAATAGTCTATGATTGCACTTGTAAGCATTTGACCTATAAAACGAAGTATAACTGTATACACTGTTGGTATTTTATGAACTATTACATTGAATATATAAGTAGTTAAAACACCTATAACTCCACCTAGAAAATAAACTAAAGAAGTATTAGCTATAGTAGGAGTATTTGATATAAAATTTAACGTAATAGAATAAAAAAGAATAGAAGCTAATGTAGCTGTTAAATAGTTTATAATTACACTATTTATAGTACCTATTCGCTTAGATAATTCTCCATTTAATATCATACTTATAACAATTAATACTCCTGTCAAAAATGAAAAAAATATATACATTATATGCACCTCCTTATAATAAAATCATAAAAATTAAACCTGTTATGATTAGTGAAAAGCTTAATATTTTTTCTTTTCTTATTTTGTTAACCTGAACACCAAATAATCCAAAATGGTCTATTAACGTAGATATTACAAGTTGTCCAAATAGCCCAATACCTGCGGTAAGTGTTATCCCTATTTTGGATGAAGACAGATTATTTAAAAATATAACTAAAACACTTAGTATACCTGGTATAAAGAAGATAACAGGTATTTTACTGATTTTAGGAAGTTTATTTTTTCTTACTACTGATACTAGTAAAATTAATAGAAATCCTAAGATATGATAAATTAATGTACTAAGATATAAACCTATCTTTTCTGATAGAACACCATTAAAAAATATCATTATAGCGATAAGAACGCCATTTAAAACAGCCAAGTTCTTGTATGTATTCAAATTTATACACCCCTCTTTACAAACTTCTATAAATAAAATAATATATTTATAAAAGTTAGAACATGACATTGGTCATGTTAGGAGGAGTTATGAAAAGAGTTTTTGATAGTAAACTTTTGACCCACTATATTAAAAAGCACAATATAGAAAGTATATTTGATGATGAAATATTAAAATATGCACAACTGCATTTCTATGAAGGTGAAGAGTACATATTAGAGTCAGGGGAAATTCTCGAGTATTATTATTTACTTGTTGATGGAAAAATTAAAATTTATTATCCTTTTGAGAATGGAAAGTCAATGACTTTAAAGTTTTATAAAGATTTTAATACAATAGGAGATTTAGAACTTTTAAAAGGTATACCTATACTTTGTAATATTGATGCAGTAGAAGATACTTTTTTGATAGCAATACCTTCTACTATACTTAGAGAAAAGCATTTTGATAACGTAAAACTTTTACACCATTTGGTAGATTCTTTGAGTGAAAAACTTTATGGAACTATTAATAATAGCTCATATAATTTTGTATATCCACTTATCAATAGAGTAGCTAGTTATTTAGTTGAACAACTTACAGACGAAAATTATATAATCTTAAATTCATCATATTTAGACATCGCTCAATTTTTAGGTACAACATATAGACATTTGAATAGAACTCTTAAAGAAATGGAATCAAAATCAATTATAAAATGTGGTGATAAAAAAATATATATATTAGATATAAATAAACTTAGAGAATTATCTAAGAATATTTATGTAAAGCCACTTTAGAATATAATTTAAAATAATTTTATATAAAACGACCTCCGTTGGAGGTGTAACGGAGATCCATACCATAAGTAAATGCGAAAACTAGCCTTACCAATTGAAATAATTTGGTGAGGCTAGTTTTATTATAAAAAACTTATCACTGATAACATAAATAGTTTTAAATAAAACTTTTTTCTTTACATTTTATTTAAATAGGCTTATTATATAAACATAAAATAGTTTTAAATAAAACTAAATAAAGGAGAGCTTATGAAAAACTTAGATTTTATAGAAAAATTGATGGTTATACATCATTTTACAAAGGGCTTATTCAAATATTCATCAATAAAAGAAATTGATTCTAATCTTAATGAAACCCATGCGAAGATTTTACTATTTGTGCACAAGCACAAGCAAAGCCAAATGAGCAAAATTAATGGGTATATAGGGCTTCAAAAAGGTGCTTTTACAACATCCGTTGATACTTTAATTGACAATGGATATATGTTAAAAATTAAGGACGAAAAGGATAAAAGGGCTACGAACTTAGAGCTCACTGAAAGAGGCATAGAAGTAGCAGATAAGTTAATAGAAAATTTATACAAAAGTATAAATGATATGTTTGATAATATTGATGAAAAAGAAAAAGAAGAAATAAATGATGCAGTAGAATTATTATCAAAATTTTGTATGAAAAATAAGAAAAAGCATTAAATAGGAGGAGAAAATGGAAGATAAAAAAATATTAATTTTAAGAGACGAAAAAGTTTCAAAAGCTATATTAAAATTATCTATACCTATGGTTATGGGTATGATGATTCAAGTTCTTTATAACCTAGTAGATACTTACTTTGTAGGAATGTTAAATGATTCGAACCAATTGGCAGCGGCTAATATAGCATTGCCTGTGTTTATGATACTTATGGCTATAGCCGGGATTGTGGGTTCAGGTGCTTCTTCATATATATCAAGATGTCTTGGTAATAAGGATTATGACGAAGCAAATAAGACTATTTCAATAGCAACTGGTATTCTAATTATAATGAGTATAAGTGTTACGATAGGTGGTGTATTAATGTCTCCTGGAATTGCAAAAGGACTAGGAGCAAATGAAGCTACATTTGATCATACTTATAGATATATAGTTATAATGTTTATGGGTTCAATACCTGTTATGTGCAGTTATGCACTAGGACAGCTTCTTCGTTCAGAGGGGAATATAATGCAGTCAGTTATAGGTCTTACACTAGGAACTGTTGTAAATATAGTACTTGACCCAATTCTTATCCTTGGATTAAACATGGAGATAACTGGTGCTGCCATAGCTACTGTAATTGGGCAAACATCAACACTATTATATTTCACTTATGCATATTTAAAAGGTAAGACTACCTTAAAAATAAATTTGAAGAAATTCAAATATGATCAAAATATATTCAAAGAAATATTTACAATAGGTGTTCCTGGATCCTTAAACCAAATGTTAATGGGAGTAGCCACTGTTATTGCTAATAACATAGCTGTTGGATATGGCAACTTAACTGTTGCTGGTATGGGTGTTGCCATGAAGATAATGACTATAGGTACCTTTGTATTTATGGGCTTCTCTGCTGGATGTCAGCCTTTAGTTGGATATAACTATGGATGCGGCAACATTCCTAGAGTTAAGGAAATTATCAAAAAAGGAATAATCATAACTTCTATAATTGGTATGAGCTTAGCTTTAATCTTTGGTGTGTTTGCTAACTCCTTAATAGGATTATTTACAAGTGACGCTGAAGTTATAGACAAAGGAGCTACAATACTTAGAGCCTTAATGATTTCCCTTCCTTTTGTTGGTGGTCAGATGATATCTACAACATCAGCTCAGTCAATGGGTAAAGTTATAGTGGCATTTATCTTATCTATATCAAGACAAGGAATACTTTACATGCCTCTTTTAATTGTGCTAAATAAATTATTTGGCTTCTCAGGATTTATTTATGCTCAGCCTATAACTGATATGATTATGATAGTATTCTCATCTATACTATTATTTAAGGTTATGCCAAAGGCTAGTATTGAAGGAAATCCTGCAATAGGAGAATCAGTTTAGTAGATGGATTAAACTAATAAAATGTTGTCAGTAGTCTTTGATTGATTCGTGCATTTATTTTTTCTTTCATTATATTCTGAGGGTTTATTTCAATTTGTGAAAATGGCTCTTGATGAGAATAAACATTATCAAAATCAAATTTATAAAATTTCAATTGTGGTATCCTCCTTTAAAAATGTGCTGTGTTCATAAAATGATAAATCAACTTTTCATTATCTGGTTGGCAGGTTCCCTTGTAAATGATGTTACGCTGTACCTTTCCACAGGAAGTACAGCGGTGAATGAGTTGTAATCCCTTATTCACATGAGAGCTTGTCCCAATAGGCTCCATTAATCCATTGCAATTACTGATTCTATCTCCGGGTAAATCTTTATCGAGATGTAAGGAAAAAAGGCAGAAAGGGCAGTGATTTCGGAAGCTGCCCTTGGGAATGGGCATTACAGTTTCATTGCAATTCAAGCATTGAAATCCTATATTTAATTTGTTTTTTTTCATAATAAAACCTCCAGTCTTGTTAAAAAACGGAGGTTTTATTTTAATATTAATAAAAATCAACTAAGTATGCCAGTCATAAGTAGTGCTCCGTTTTTCAACTGATTTTGTTTTCAGTTGTGCCATTTGTCATAAGTGGTCTCCACTCTCTTGAATTTATTTTGCTTACTATTACTTTATTGCTTTTGAAATTTTTGGACGGTTAATTTCACAAAAATAGCTGTGCAGTGATGATATTGTCTCTTGTCTGTCCGTATCTTTAATAATTTCTTTCATATCCCACAATATATTATGCATGATGTCATTAGTGAAATATTTCATTTCCATACTACCCCATTTAAAGGTTGGAGTATCTGCTGTGAAATAGTCCCAAAACAGTAATTTCTCATTTTCGGTGTCTAGAGTAAGGCGATATTTTTCATGTGCTTTAATAATTCCATCAGTACAGTTAGAGGCATAAAAATCATCTGGTACCATGAAAACACCAAGAATAAGACGTTCTTTTTCTGGTAAGCCATCAGGTAGCATGGTTAGCAGACAGGCTGAGTTTAAATCGAGTCTATTGGGGATTCGAGGTTTGCCTTTTGATTGTCCACTTAGATATTTTCCGGTAAACAAAGACCATGATTCAAGAAAATCTTCATAATTATTTTCAAGAAAGCCAAAAGCCACCTGGGAATTTGGTCTGATTTTTAGAGAAGCAATTCGTTGCAAGCGATTTTCTTCAATCATTACTTTTAGCATTTCTTTGTTATTTTTCGCGTCTAGTTCATCCAATATTGATTGAATATCATCTTGATATTTAGAGTCCAGCAGAGAAATAAACTGACGAAATGCATCAGGAAAAATAAATTTTTTTCTTCCCTTTAAAAAATCCACTTCGACAATTTGGCTGTCTACATTTGTCACAATACCATTGCCAAATACCTTATGAGCTACAGCTTCACCAACTAAATTCATGTTACATCTTCCTCCTTGCATGTAAAAAAAAGGGCTTTTCATATCTATGCTTATCGCACAATATCAAAAGCCCTTCTATTTAAGACGGTTCTT
>DALZNT010000152.1:0-6191 GCA_032005505.1 Clostridium sp.
TATCCTTTTATAGCTAGAGCGAATATACCTATAATAAATTATAACAATGGGGAAGTAGATCATATTTTTAAAGTACCCTTAGATTTTTTCTTGGATAAGGAGCCTTTTTTATATAAGATGAAAATAGGTCCAATAAATATACAAGAATTTCCCTTTGAGCTTCTAAATATAAATGATAACTATAAATTTTCAAATGGGTTATTGGATCAGTATTTTTATAAGTGGAATGATTATGTAATATGGGGTATGACTGCACATATAATTAAATCTTTTATTGATATCATAAAGTAAAGTAGATAAATCATATAATAAGATATAGATGGAAAAGTGAATTTACTCTAGGGGGTATTATATGAATAACGAAAATGACTTTACAAATAAAATAGTTAATAATACCATTAAAATTTTAAATGAGTTGGGATTTCATAGCTTACATGTAAAATCCAAACAAGAAGCTAAAAACTTTATTATGTATCACGTAGGAGTTGGAACTTTAGTTACTTTGGAAGAATGTAGTGAGATTAAGGATCTTGGGATAGAGCAAGCTATAAATGAAAATGGAGGTACTATTTTAAAAGATGAGTCGGAAATAAATTATAATAATGCAACCTCAAAAAATTCAATAATAAAGGTTCAATTGCATGGTGGTAAATATATATTTAATAATGAAGATGTTATTACTAAAAACTATGATTATAGCCATACTGAAAAATGTAATAGAGTTAAAACCATAATAGTAATTGCATTAGAATATAATACAATACTTACAGATGCTATTAATGAATTTCTAAAACATTTAGAACATGTTAAAAATAAATTTGAGAATGAAATATATGCTAATTCACAAAATGAAGAAACTATTTATAATGATATAAGTATAATATTTATTGATTGATAGCAGTAAGGCAAGTCCTTGCTGTTTTTCTTTGTGTAACGGCTTATTTCGCAGTATTATTATTACAAATTTATTATATGATAACTGTATTTGCAAATTCACTTGTAAAATAGTTAAAATGTGATAAAATATAACTGTTGAATTAATTGTCGAAATATATTAACAATTTAGAAGGGTTCATTTTATTCTGAATGTTAGTTATAATTGTAAATTTAAATAAGTGATTATTTAAGTGGGGGGTGTTACTGTGTCCAAGTGTGTTTTTCTATCAACCTATGAAGAGTATGTTGAATGCTTCAAAGATTGTCCACTTTACAACTGGGAGGAAAACGGTAATAAATGTCCTTTTGCAGAGCTAAAAGGTAGGGGAAAAAAGGTACGGAATCTTTATGATTATGATTTTTATAAGGAGGATAAAGATTTAAACATAGTTAATCTTTATAAGGATAATTATATTTGATTATTTAAACTAAATATTTATTAAATCAAAGGTACATTAACAGTTATTTCAATGTTTTAAAATATAGAATAAAGAAAGCTATCTTAATATTAAGATAGCTTTCTTTATTCTATAGGTCTAGTGCTTACAGCCAGTACAACCACTACAATTTTTACTGCAACTTGAACAATTTTTCAAATCTTTTGAATTATCTAAGGTGGTAGCCTTTGCATAAATGGTAGCTTCCTTTAAAACTATAGTAATCTCTTTAAATACATTACATAAATTAGAGCTATAGCAAAATTTCATACCATCAATAATATCCATTTTTTCAGAAGCCACTGAATTATTAAGTTCAATTTCGATTTTTGATGATTTACAGCATTTTGAGCTTGCATTTTCCTTTAATAAAATACAATCGTATTCATCATGGAATTTAAGTAAATCATCTAAAAAATCAAAAGCCTCATTAGATATTCTTATTTTTAACTTCTTATTTTCATTCAACATTTGTCATACCTTTCATAAATAAGCTAATATTATTATTCTTCATACATAGATGAGTATTCATGTAATAAGAATTCCTTTAAGTTCCATAAATCCTTAGATAAATCTACATAATATTGATGAGGATTTTGTAGTCTTCTAATTTCAGACCATAGAGAAGCTCTCTCCTCAATGCTATATTGCTTTATTTCCATTACTGATGGACTTTCATAGGTACATTGGCCTTTATCAAAAATCTTTACCATTAACTCTTTTATACTATAATTTTTAACCTTTTTCTTTTTCCAGGTATAATTAGGATGGAAAAGTTCTAAAGGCATATTATAGTTAAATACTTCTCCGTTAATAGAGATCAAATCAGCTATGGCCTTTTTAGTATCTTTATCATAGACTCTATAAAGGGACTTAAATCCAGGATTAGTTATTTTCTCTACATTTTCACTTATTTTTATTTTCGGAATTATCTCTCCGTTTTTTTCAACAGCTACAAGTTTATAAACCCCACCAAATACCGGCTCACTTTTAGCTGTAATTAATCTCTCACCGACACCAAAGCTATCTATTTTTGCACCATTTTCAAGTACTGCCTTAATTATAAATTCATCTAAGGAGTTAGAAATTGTAATTTTAACATCTTCGTATCCTGCATCATCCAACATTTTTCTAGTTTCATTAGAAAGGTAAGCAATATCACCACTATCAATTCTAATTCCTTTTGGTCTTTTGCCCATAGGTTTAAGAACTTCATTAAATGTTTTTATTGCATTAGGGATACCTGACTTTAAAACATTATAAGTATCAACTAAAAGAACTGTATTATCTGGATATGTTTTTGCCCAAGCTTTGAATGATTCATATTCAGAGTCAAATAGTTGAACCCAAGAGTGGGCCATTGTTCCAGTTACAGGTACATTAAATAATTCATCAGCCATTGTACATGCAGTAGAACTACATCCACCAATTATTGCGGCTCTGGCTCCATAAAGTGCTCCATCGTAACCTTGTGCACGTCTTGAACCAAATTCCATAACAGGTCTTTCACCAGCAGCCTCACATATTCTAGCAGCTTTAGTAGCAATCAAGGTTTGGTGATTTATAGTTAGAAGAATCATAGTTTCAACAAATTGAGCTTGCATTATTGGTCCTCTAACAGTTATTAATGGTTCGCTTGGAAACACTGGAGTTCCTTCTGGTATTGCCCAAACGTCACATATAAATTTGAAATTTTCCAAATAATTTAGAAAGTCTTCACTAAATAAGTTTTTGCTTCTTAAGTATTCAACATCATCTTTAGTAAATTTTAGATTAGTTAAGTATTCAATTAACTGCTCAACTCCAGCCATTACACAATATCCACCATTATCAGGTATTCTTCTAAAAAACATATCAAAATATGCTATAGTATCTTCTACACCGTTATTAAGATACCCATTAGCCATAGTAAGTTCATAAAAATCTACAAGCATTGTAAGATTTCTTTGATTTTTTATGTCAAATTTAGCTATTGTATTCATTGTTGTTCTCCTCACTTAAAAAACATAAGAAATTATACATAACTTTAACAATTATGTCTTCTATATCGTACCACAACAAAAGTTTCATTTCTATAGTATAAATATAAATAATGTGGTAATATTATTTAACTGAATGGATGAAAAAGGAAGAAATTGTATTATGGGAAATAATTTAAAAAAACTTAGTGAACAGCAGACTATTGCTGTAACTTCAGACGATGATAATATCTTAGTAAGTGCAGGTCCAGGAAGCGGTAAAACTGTAGTAATTGTTAATAGAGTATATAACCTTATTAAAAGTAAGGGGATTTCTCCTAAAAATATAATTGTTATAACCTTTACTAAAGCTGCTGCAGCTAACATGAGAAAGCGATTCTTACAAATGGATTATAATTGTATTAGTCCATTCTTTGGAACTTTTCATGGACTTTGTTACAAAATATTAAGGTCCCATTATAATGACATAAATATTATAGAATCATGGGAGAGTTATAAGGTAGTTAAAAGCTTTCTTTCTACCTATATAGATGATATAAGCGATGATAGGGTTAAAGAATATATAAACTCTATTTCCATATATAAATGCAAGGGAGAATGCAACAATAGTAATGATAACTCTATAGATAAAGATATACTTCTAAATTGCATCACTTTTTATGAAAGTTATAAGAAGGAAAAAGGATTATTAGATTTCGAAGACTTACAAATAATGTGCAGAGACTTATTTCTTAAAAATGGACGTATTTTGGAGTATTATAAAAATCAATTTAAACATATATTGGTGGATGAATTTCAAGATAGTGATGATATTCAAATTGAAATTTTAACTTTACTTAAAGGAAAGAATAACATTTTTGTTGTAGGTGATGAGGATCAATGCATTTATAGCTTCAGGGGAGCTAATCCAATTCACATGGTGGACTTCAAGGGAAAATTTATAAATGGTAAAACATTGTATTTATCAACAAATTATAGATCAAAGAAAAATATTGTAGCTTTATCAATGAAGTCAATTAAAAATAATAATTTTAGAACAGATAAACATATAATTTCTGGTAAAATGGAAGATGGAATAATAAAGTTTCAGGGAGTTGCTAACGAAACTACTCAAGGTAATTTTATAGGAGACCATATCCTAAAATTAAAGGAATCTTCTAGTAGCTCTTTTGATGATTTTGCTGTTATTTATAGAACTAATATAGAAAGTAGAAGCATTATAGACAGCTTTATTAGAAAAAAAATACCATTTAATTTGTTAGATAAGCAATTTAACTTTTTTAATCATTTTATATGCCAAGATATTTTATCATATTTAAAGTTAAGTATATATCCATCAAACATGGATGCTTTTACGAGAATAATCAATAAACCATATAGGTATATAAGCAAAGGTAACATTGAAAGTGTTAAGAAAGATATTGGACTAAATAATCCGTTTATTAAACTTAGAAATATAGAGTCTTTACCTGTGTTTCAAGTTAAAATATTAGATAGGCTAGAAAGTGATATTAGTTATCTAAATAGAATGTCACTTCCAACGGCAGTAGAATTCATTATAAGTGACCTTATGTATCACAAGTACCTTGTAGAATACGGAGAAAAATATAAATTATCTATAGATGATTTAGAAAATGTACTTAATGAGTTTAAAGAAAGTGTTACCGAGTTTAAGACTATTGAAGAGTTTTTAAGTCATGTGGATTCAGTTGAGGATGAAACTAAAAAAGCAATTACAAGAACTGCTGAAAAACAAGAAGGGGTTATTCTTGCAACTATTCATAGCGTAAAGGGTATGGAATTTGATACAGTATATATGATAAATACAGTAGATGGCTTCATTCCATATAAGAATAATGATATAGAAGAAGAGAGAAGACTTTTCTATGTTGGGCTTACAAGGGCGATTAGTAACATTATTTTTGTAGCTCCTAATATGATTAGAGGAGAAAATAGAACAAAATCTCAATTTTTAAGAGAATGTGATTTAAGTGCTGAAATGTTAGGAGAAGAAAAGTTTAGGATAGGAGTAAAAGTTTCGCATAAATTTTATGGTGATGGCATCATAAAGGATATTAAGGATTCTAATATAACCATTGATTTTAAGGGTATTAGTAGAAAATTTGATTTCTCAGTACTTATTAATAATGGTCTTATTGAAGCCCTATCTTAAAAGGAGATTTGCAAAAGTTATGATTTGTTATGATGTATATGATGATGAAGAACAAGAAAATTTTAATATACCCACTGAAGAAGAAGAGGAAATGAATTATGTATCTTATAAAAGAGGCAGATATACTGTAGTGGTTAAAAATGAAATTAGTGCTGAAGAAAATAGTATTGTCGGTAATAATATTGTATTTACCGGACGTGGACCTTTTAGTAGGGGAACATTAATGGACTTGGCAAGAAAATGTGGGTGCTACATCTCTTCAAATAGCATTACAAGAGATACTAATCTTTTAGTTGTAGGTGAAAAGCCAGGAAGTAAACTTAGAAAAGCTCAAATGGATGGGATTAAAATAATACCTATGGAAAATTTCATTTCTGAAGTTAATATTATTATGGATAAAATAAAGTACAAGTAAAAAACCTCATCAAAGAAAATTCTTTGATGAGGTTTTTTTATTAACATTAAAATCAAACTTTATATTTGGATTAATTATTGTTATTTGCTGGTCTATATTTTCAATCGTTTTTAGATACTCCACTTTTATTTACACCATTTTTATGTATTCCTTTTTTACGAAAAGTTTAGAAAAATATCATAATTCACATTTTTACATTAAATTATTTAGGTATAAAATATATTTTTAGTTAAAACTAATTTATATAAGAT
>DALZNT010000153.1:0-6181 GCA_032005505.1 Clostridium sp.
GGTATCTCTAATATAACTTGATCTAATGCTTTTCTAAACTGCTCTGCTAAAATTATAGTATCCTCATTTAAAAATGGTACTATGGCAACTGCACCTGGATGCTCTATAATTTCTCTACTACTAACTCTTCCGTTAGGTAACTCCACCTGCTGTACTTTCAGATTAATTATTCTTCCTCTATACTTATATTCTTCACTTAAAGTTTTCTCAAATAATTTCATAATTTTCCTCCTAGAAAAACTTATATTTTTAAATTTCATCTCTATAAATTATATTTTTCATTATATCATATTATCTATACATACCTAATTTTATATGTGATAGATAGTTCAATTAACCTTTAAAATACTACTGAGGATTTAAAGTGAAAAATATCCCTAAATAAAAAAAAGTGCCCTAGGCACTTTTAAATATGCTCGAAATCCCCAAAAAATTTCAACCATAATAATTACTCATTTTTAATTTTTCTTTTTAAAAAACTAGTCCCACATTTCTTCTTCATCGGAATAGTTTTCGTTTAACTCTTCACCAACTTCAACATACTCCTTATATTCTTCCCAATGTGGATGACTCTTTTCATATTTAGCTACTCTTTCGATTTCCTCTTCTACAGCCTCATAAATCTCATCATAAAGACTATACTCATCCTCATCCTCTGAATCAAACCTATAGCCAACTCTTTCAGCCTCAGCATTCTCTAAAAACTCACTGAAAGCAAGTTCCTCTTCACTACCAAGTATATCGTGATACAGTACCCTAACATTAGCTAAATACTCTACCCAATCTTCTAATTCCATGTCTTTAAAATCCATCTGTTAAACTCCTTGTACTCATATGTAATAAATTTATCCATTATCCATAATAACCAGGAATTCATATTTTGTATAGCTGAAAAAACTTCCAAATTATCGCTAAAAACACGTCCAACTAGCTACTTTACTAATGGTATCAAAGATATCTGATAAAGAAAATGCAAATATAGTGGTTATTACAAAGAAAACCTTCGTTGGATCATTAAATAATCCTACAAAATCAAATTTAAAGAATGTTGGTGCTAAGCTTGGTATTCCAAAGCTCATAGTTGAAAAATCTGGTACTTGAGTTACCCCCATAAATATACCAATAATAGTAGTTCCTAAGATTCCTATTAAAATAGAACCTTTAATCTTTAATAACATTAAAACAACTGTAATTACCAACCCTATTATAGCTAATAAAGCAACAGGATAGGCGAAATTTGTTAATGAAGGTATTATGTCAAAGTACTTTGTTGATTCTGCTGATGAAAATATTACACTTGGAGCCTCCCCCATAAAGTTTAATAAATGAGCTTGTTTAATTCCAATATAAGCTCTTATATACTTCTCTTTTTCTTTTTAGCAATTCTAGGCATAAAAAACACCTCCTAACAGTTTGGAATAAATCCAACTGTTAGAAAGTGTCTTCAATACATATTTAATATTACTTTGTTGCTATAAACAACATAGATTTGACATTTTCAAATTACTTGTTCAACATTGATTTTACTGACTTTCTTCTGCTAATTAGCCACTCTATTTTTGAGTCTTAGCTTGTCAGCTACCATAGCAATAAATTCACTATTTGTAGGCTTGCCCTTTTCATTGTGTATAGTATACCCAAATAACTTGTTTATTGTGTCAACTTGTCCTCTGCTCCAAGCTACTTCTATAGCATGTCTTATTGCTCTTTCAACTCTACTAGCTGTAGTATTGTATTTCTTAGCAATTGCTGGATAAAGTTCTTTTGTTACTGCTGATAATAACTCTATATCATTTACAACAAGTGTTATAGCTTCTCTAAGATACATATATCCTTTAATATGTGCTGGAACACCTATTTCGTGAATAATATTTGTTATTTCTGATTCTAAGTCTAGTGCTGTATTAGCAGACTTTGTTTTTACATCTAAAGAAGATGATAAACTTGAAACACTTGAAGAAGTTCTTCTAATTGATTCATTTGAAACTTGACTACTAAACATGTCTCTAATTCTGTTTGATAATACGTCCATATCAAAAGGTTTTACTACGTAGTAGTCAGCTCCTAATGCTATAGCTCTTTGAGTAATTTTATCTTGTCCAACTGCTGATAAAATGATTATTCTAGGCATAGGATTTAAATCCATAGTATTTAGTCTCTCTAGAACTCCAAGCCCATCAAGACGCGGCATAATTATGTCTAAAACTACTAGATCTGGCTTTGTTTCCTCAATTAGTTCTAGGACCTCTATACCATCTTTTGCTACACCTACGACATTTATGTCTTTCTGACTTAAAAAATAATCACTTAAAATATTGCAAAACTCCTTATTATCATCTGCAATTAGCACATTAATGCTTCTTTGATCCATCATGCAACTCCCCTTTTTTTCTAATTTTTACCATATAAACTTATTACTATAATTTCGACAAAAGAAATAAATCTCCTTCTTATATAATGAAAATTTTTATTTTTTTTTATATTTCATCCTTTTAGTATATTATACCATTATTTTACGCTAAAGAAAAACAGCCTATTATAGAAATTTTTAATAATTCTTATAATAGGTTGTTTATTACTGTTACTTGTTTAGCTTTATTGCGTCAATCATCCAATCCATATAAATTGCATATCCAGTGTCAGGTTTATTTACTAATACATGTGTAACTGCTCCAATAAGCTTACCATTTTGAATAATAGGACTTCCACTCATTCCTTGAATAATACCACCAGTTTTTTCAAGACATACTGGATCTGTAATTCTTATAACCATACTTTTACCATCAGGTTCATTTTGGTTTAAAAGTTTTTCTATTACAATATCATATAGTTGAGGCTCTGACCCATCTATGGTAGTTAATATTTGAGCCTTACCTAATTTTATCTCATCCTTAAACCCTACTTTTATGGGTTCACAAAAATTACTACTTATAAGATCCTTACATCCTGTTCCAAATACTCCTGATGTAGTATTCAAATTTATAGATCCTAAAACTTGATTATTTTCTGTAAATATACCCCTTAATTCTCCAGGATTACCTTTAGAACCCCTTCTAACAGACACTATATTAGAGTCTACAATTTCACCTTTTCCTACTGACATAATAGTTGCAGTATCCACATCTGTTATGGGATGTCCTAAAGCTCCAAATTTACCGCTTTCTTCATGATAGAATGTTAGTGTCCCTACGCCTGCTACTGAATCTCTAACCCAAAGTCCTAACTTATATTTTTCATCATTTTTACTTACTATAGGATTGACCACGAAGTACATCTCTTCGCCTTTTCTTAAAACTTTTACTTTAATCTGCTTTCCTTTATCTCTCCCTACATAAGTCGCAATATCTTCTGCTCTTTTTATTTCGTGTCCATTAACTTCTAAAATACTATCTCCTACTGATATTCCAGCTAATGCTGCTGGACTTTGAACCTTTTCACCTTCAATTTCAATATCTGATAATGCTATTACTAAAGCTCCCTTGGTATTTATTTTTATCCCAAGAGGCTTTCCACCGGGGTAAACCATAATATCGGAGGTTTTAGTATAGTTCATTTTTGCCATATTTTCGACTTCTAAGATATCCGCTTTAGAACTTAACATCTTTGAATAATTATTTACTGAGGGTATGACTTCATTATGATACCCACTCAAAAAAATATTTGAGAAATTTATAGATATCCCAATAAGCATTGCAGTAAATATTAAGTATAAAATATTACTATACTTTCTCATCATGCATTTCCTCCTATGAATATTGTTTAATTATAATTTTCCCCGCAGAATATTTTTTATGTTAGAGTTCTTTTTCATCTTAACCCAAAATAATTTCTTCCTAGTATTTTTTTCATTCAAAAAAAATTCAACACTATCAACTAATGCCTTAGTTTATAGTGTTGAACATTTTCTATAATATATTCACCAAAAATAATAATTTTTTTTATTATTTTTTAATTAATTTTTATTTCCTTAAAGTCTTCTTTATTTCATTTGCCTTTTCAATCATTTCACTGGCATTTTCAAGAGTTTTTCTTGTTACTTCGCTACCACCAATTATTCTTGCTACTTCTTGTTCAACCTCTTCTACCTTAAGTTTCTTTACTTCAGTAAAAGTTGTAAAATCTGTACTATTCTTTTCAATTAAGTAATTAGCATCTGCAAGTGCTGCAATTTGAGGTAAGTGGGTAATACAAAATACTTGGTGATTTTCAGATATAAGAACCATTTTCTCTCCAACCCTTTGAGCTATTCTTCCACTTATACCTGTATCAACTTCATCAAATATAACTGATGGAATATGATCCTTATCTACAAATACGGTTTTCAACGCTAGCATAATCCTTGATAGCTCTCCACCTGATACAACGTCTTCAAGCGGTTGTAGCGGCTGTCCAGGGTTTGTAGAAATAGTAAACTGTACTTTATCTCTTCCTTTAGATGTAAGCTCTTCCGTGTATTCAACTTGTATTCTGAACACACTTTTTTCCAATCCTACATAATCAAGTTCCTTTTTAATTTCCGCCTCTAAGTTCTTGCTAATCTTAATTCTTATATCATGAATTTCTTCTGATATTTCCATTAACTTTTCTCTTAGAATAAGCTTCTCTTTTTGAAGTTTTTCAATTATTTCTCCACAATTAACAAGTTCGTAATATTGTTCCTCCATTGAGTCTCTATAATCTATAACATCCTCAAGTGTTGGACCATACTTTTTTTTGCAGCTAGATAGCTGATACATTCTAGAATTGATAAATTCTAATTCACCTATATCATAGTCTGTATCTTCCTTTAAATCGCTTATTGTGGCTATATTATCTTCTAAAACATAGTAGCTTTCCTCTATTGAACTAACTATAGGTTTAATATCCTCATAGTGAGCTTCAATGGATTTCAGCTCTCTTATAGCATACATTAAAGAATCTATAATTGAGATTCTACTTTCATCGTTTTCTTTAAGTAGAATATAGCTTTTCTCTAGAGCTTTTTTTATTTTTTCACCATTAGATAGAAGATTGAACTTCTTAGAAAGTTCATCATCCTCACCTAACTTAGGCTTAACAGCATTAATCTCATCTATTTGAAATCTTAAAAAGTCAATCTTTTTTTCTCTTTCACCTTCATTACCTTGAAGACTAAATATCTTTCTATCTATTTCTATGTACTTTTCATATTGGTTCCCATATTCCGAAAGCTTATCCACAAGTAGTTCCTGACCAAAGGAATCTACATAATTAATATGTTTTGTACTATCTAACAAATTCTGATTTTCATGTTGCCCATGAATATCGATTAGCGTTTCACTTACTTGCTTTACTTTAGATAAAAGTAAAGTTTTATTATTTACCTTTGCAATAGTTTTTCCAGAGCTAAAGCTTTCTCTACTTAGAATAACTACGCCCTCATCACTTATGTCAAGTTCTTCTAGCACATCTTTCGTTTTAGGATTTTCTATAGAAAAAACCGCCTCTACAACAGTTTTATCTTCTCCAACTCTTATTAGGTTTTTATTAAATTTCCCACCTAGTACAAAGTTAATAGCATCAATCAATATGGATTTACCCGCTCCTGTTTCTCCAGATAAAACGTTAAATCCCTTTGAAAAATCAATAGATAGCTTCTCTATAAGAGCAAAATTCATGATATTAAGTTGTAAAAGCATTTTAAATCATCCTTCATTATTTAATTAATTTTTCAATTTCATTTTTAATGTCTTCAGCTTTTTCATCAGTTCTAACAATTATAACGACTGTGTTATCTCCAGCTATAGTTCCTACTATTCCATCTAATTGGAATGAATCAATAGCCTCTGCTGCTATTCCAGCTGAGGCACTTATAGTTTTAACTACTAGCATCTTATCTACTTTTTCTACCGATATAGCTGTATTCGAAAATATGTATGCCATAGAACTAAGACTAGAATTTTTATTAGGACTTGCTTGAGCATATTTATAATTTCCTGTATGAGATAGGGTCTTAATTAGATTCAATTCCTTTATATCTCTAGAAACTGTAGCTTGAGTAACATTAATACCTTCTGACCTAAGTCTATCTGCTAATTCTTCTTGAGTTTCTATATCGTTTTTTTTAATTATATCTAGTATTATATTATGACGATTTCCCTTCATTATTTCTCCTCACAATCCATAGATCTTGAAATTTTTTTTTTTTTTATTATATTAAAAT
>DALZNT010000154.1:0-6172 GCA_032005505.1 Clostridium sp.
GCTATTTATAATGGATATTGGGCGCATACTAATTTCTTTGATACTAGTTATATACTTTACAAAATTATTTGTAAAAACTAAGAAAAAATCTTATTTATTTATAATTTTCATTTCCTTTAGCGGGATGGTTTATGGCGGAAGTTATAATTTATATCAGTTTTTAGGACATCCAGTAAGAGTAATAATTGATGTTATATATTTGATAGCATTCGTAATACTTTGTGTATATATTTGGAAAAGAAAGAGTTAGTGCTGAAAGGTAATGGGCTCTGTATTGAGGTGCAAAACATAAAAAATAGCGCGTTACGGGGGGAATAGAAAAGTTAGTCGTAAGGACTAATTATTTAAAAATAGGGGTGAAGGGATAAGTTGGGAGTTTTAATTATTTAATATCACTTGTATCCATATGTGCAGTAGTATTTATCATGCTTTACTTTGGATATGAGGTTAATAAAAAGAAGTGTTTTGTGTCTAATTTGTTTAAACATGAATGGATGTTAGTTTGTTTATATTTGGTATTTTCTACTATGGGAATATTTGGAGTTATACAAATTCCATTGACATGGCAAGGTGGAAGGACTACTATGGTAGGTGGGAGAATATGTACATAATAAATAAGTGAGGAAGGTGCGTAATGAACAAGAGATTAAAGATTTTAATTGTGAGTTTGATGTGTACAAGCCTTTTTTCTGTAACAGCTATGGCAGATGATATTAGTGATAAAAAGCAGGAATCATCTGATGTTGAGGCTGAGATTGATGCAGGAAAGGCTAAAGTAAAAGAGTTAGAGAACGAGAAGGATAGCATATTTAATGAAATTGAAGGTTTAAAGGAAGAAACCAATACTCTTGATAGTGAGATTTATAGTTTAAATACAGAAATTGAAAATTCAACACAAAAAATAGAGAAGTTAGAAGTTCAGGTTGAAGAGCTTGAAAAAGCAATTGGTAAAAATAAGGATATCGTCAAAGAAAGGATGAGAACCTTATATAAGAATCAAGGCCAAAGCTATATGCAGGCTTTATTTGAAGCAGATGGATTTACAGATTTCTTAAAAAGATTAGAGAATATAACAACTATCCTTAAGTTCGATAAAGATGTTTTAGAAGAGTTTGAACAAAATCAAAGTGAACTGGGTAAGTTAACAGCTGAAGCTAAGGGTGAAAAAGCTAAGCTGGAGGATGACAAGCTAGTTCTTGAAGTTAAAACTATAGAGCTAAATGCTAAAACAGAAGCTAAAAACGCTTTAGTTGCAAAGGTAGAGAGTGATATTGCAGCAGAAGAATCAAGAATAGCTCAAAGGGAAGAGGAGTTCCAAGAGCTTGTTAGTGCTATTAATGAAATGGAAAGCAAGCAAATGGAAATCAATCAAATGGAAAGCAATCAAGTGGAAAGCAATCAAGTGGAAAGCGATCAAAGACCTAGTAGAGGTGAAGGTGAAGTACCATCATCTTCTCAAGGAAATGGTGAGATTTTCTCAATTACAGGAAATATGGCATATCCAATTACTTCAACCTTTGTACCAAGAGAAAACCCAATAACTGGTAAGTGGGAATCCCATGGGGCTCTTGATATAGGAGCACCACATGGATCAGGGGTTTTTGCATTGAAGGCAGGAACAGTTGCATACGCAGGTTGGATGAGCGGATACGGAAATGTAGTTGTTATAAACCACGGAGATATGAGTACTTTATATGGACACAATTCAGAACTTAATGTAAGTCCAGGAGATCAAGTTTCAGGTGGACAAAGAATTGCGTCAGTTGGTTCCACAGGAAACTCTACAGGACCACATATACACTTTGAGGTAATTGTAGGCGGAGTTAAGATAGACCCAGCTCCATATTACATTTATTAATTTAGAATGATGAATAAAACTCTCAGGGAGTTTTGAATAATTTGATTAGAAAGGGAATTGCCTAGGGGCAGTTCCTTTTTTAGTATAATAAATTAAGAATGTTATAGGTTATATAAGTTTATTTCTAGAATTATGTAAGATTTTATTAAGAATTTGACTATTAGAGTTAAATAATTGCCTTCTATAATTAAAAGTGTAGTAAAGAGATAACAAACTTAAAGAGTTTAGGATACTCTTCAAAGAGAATTATAAGAACTAAAAATATGCTAATCCACAGCGTAAATCCTTTTGTAGAAACTAAAATAAAGAGTTAGCAAGAGAGAGAAGCCATTTTTATTTTATGTTCTAATATATTCCATAATTGCTAATATTAATGTATAATATACATTAGCTGAATCACAATAGTAGAAAATTGTGAGTTAGATTTTTTATTAAACAAACATATAAATAGGAATTTATGGAGGAGATAATGGAAAATAAGCTTATATTGGTAGAAGGTATACCAGGTGCAGGTAAGACCACTACGGCGATTAAAATAAAAGAAAGATTAATATCTGATGGTAAAAATATAAAACTTTACAAAGAAGGAATGTCCCATCCAGCAGATATGGTATTGAATGCTTATTTAACTGTGGAAGAATATAAGTCTTTTTTAAATAAATGTTTTGAGGTATGGGAGATTTCAGAAAAGACTATTAGCAAAGATGAATTAAATTATAGGATTGAAGTACAAGCTAGAAAGGAAGATAACCATGTTATATTAGCTTATACAAGAATTGACTTTCCAGAGAATTGCTATTGGAGTTTAATAGATGAGGTTGCCTCAAAAGAAATATGTGATGGTAGACGTAGTTTAAAAGAGTTTAAAGAAATACATTTAAAGCGTTGGAAGAGATTTGCTAAGAAGGCGTTATTAGATGATACTATTTATATTTTTGAGTGTGCATTCCTTCAAAATCACATATTTGAGTTATTAGGTGTATATGAAAAAAGTGATGAAGAAATTTTAGTATATCTTAATGATTTAATAAGTACAGTGCAATGCTTAAATCCATGTATTGTTTATATTGACCCTGATAATGTTGAAAAAGTAGTAATGAAGGCAGCAGAGGAAAGAAAAGCACCAGACAATTCAAGAAAAGATTGGATTGATGAAGTTGCTAATTGGGTTAGTAATATAAAGTATGGTAAAAATCATAATTTAAGCGGACGAGAAGGAGTATTTTCTTTTTATAAAGAAAGATTAAGAATAGATAAAGTTATGATTGAAAAATTAGATATTCCAGTAACTATAATTAATAGAAATTGATTTATTAGTTTTGATATAAATAAATTAAGTGATTATGAATTTATCTAAGTGATTAAATAGAATTTAATAGGAACACTTTTTAAATATTACGAAAATAAAATTAAATATTAAATTAATTAAAATACCGTATTATTCAAAAATGAATATGCGGTGTTTTTTATTTTGCAAGATTTTATTTACAAAATGATGGTTATTTTGAAATAAAAGTAAGTTAGTGATATGATATTATTATATAAAATGAAGAATAATTGTAGTTTTTAACGTACTAGAAAATAAAAATTTGTGGAGGGTTAAGAAATGGAAGTAATTAAACCAAGAAAGGCTTTTTTTATCGAATATTTAAATGCTTGTAAAGAATCCTATGAAAATAATGTTACCGAATGGATGCCATTTAAACCTGAACATTATGATGTTTGGAGAGAGAATATCTTAGAAACTTATAATAATTATGAGAATGGTATAGATATACAAGAAGGATTTCCAAGAACATATACTTACTGGTGCGTTGAAGGTGACGTTTTCATTGGTGAAATACAAATACGTCCATTTTTGAATGAGACTGAATCACAAAATTGGGGTCATATTGCTTACGCTGTTCGTTATTCAAAATGGAATAAAGGTTATGGTACAAAATTATTAAAAGCTGCTATAGATAAACTTCAAGAATTTAATGTTTCAAACATATATATTGCTTGTCATAAGGAAAATGTATCTTCAATAAGAGTTATTGAAAAAAATAGAGGTTTATTTATAAATTCAATAATTGATGAATGTGGTATAGAACAAAACATATATTTGATTAATAGTTAGATTCACTTTGAAAACAATCTGTAGATATGACGTTATCTTTAGTGACTATAGTATAGAAAGTAAATACTAATATAACTATATAGAATAGTAGAGATATACAGGTATATTAGAGTATAGATAGAGGGAGTGTAAGAAAGAGTAAGTATCATACTTAAAGTTAATATAAATAAGAAGTAATTACTAATAATAAATTCAGAAGTAAAATATTATTTATTAGTAAAAATATAAATTACTATATTAGAGGTGGTAAATATATTGACTAGAGCTATTACATTAGCTGATGGAAGAAATTTTGAAGTAGAGTGCCTTAGTTGTGCAATTACAAGTGGATTAATAGAGCCAACTGGCGGAGTTATAGTAGAGACAAAACATTTTCATGTGCATCAGGATGTAGCATATCCAATACCTGGTCTAGTTATTTTGGCTGCAAAGAGACATTTTTATTGTATGGATGAACTAACAATTGAAGAGCGATTGGAATATATTGAATTGATATATAAGATTAGAGAAGCACAGAGAAATTTACTTGGAATTGAAAAAGTATACTATTTCTATAATGAAGATACGAAACATCATTTTCATTTGTGGTTGGTTCCACGGTATGAATGGATGTATGAGTTTGGTAAATCTGTTGAGTCACTAAGACCAGTATTATTACATGCGCGAAATAACTTAAATAATAAAGATAATATGAAACAAGTAATTGCTGCAATTACTAAATTACGAGAAGAATTAAGAGGGCTTGAAACTAAATTAAAATAAAAAGTATTTATTTTTTAAAATCATATGATAAGAGATAAATCCAATTTTTCTTGTTTAATGCCCTGATTATAAAACTGAATAATTATTTAAAACACCGTAAAATTCAATTGAATAATACGGTGTTTTTTATTTCACAATTCAAGTATGATGCAAATCGAATTTTATATTAAATTGTAATATGTTGCATATGTGGTTATAAATACTTGATTCTATAGAAAATATTTGTTATACTAATTTATGGAAATTATAAAAATTATAATAAGGGGTAATGATGTAATGGCAAAAATAACACAATGTAAAACTTGCTCTAAAGAAATAGCATCTAATGCTAAATCTTGTCCTGAATGTGGAGAGAAAAATAAAAAACCAATATATAAAAGACCTTGGTTTATAGTAATAGCATTCTTTGTAATAGTTGGAGCAATAGCTGGAGCAATAGGTGACGATTCTACTACAACAGATAGTGGAACAGCTGGAACTGGACAGGAAATTAGTCAGGACAAAAAAACAGAAGAAGATGTTCTAGCAGAAAAAACAGAAAAAGATGTTCCAGCAGAAAAAACAGAAAAAGATGTTCCAACAGAAAAAGTAGAAGAAGATGCTCCAACAGAAAAAGTAGAAGATGTTCCAACAGAATATAAGTCTGCATTAAAAAAAGCAAAAATATATAGTGATACTATGAGTATGTCTAAGGCTGGATTATATGACCAGTTAACATCAGAGTATGGAGAGAAGTTTACAGCAGAAGCAGCTCAATATGCCATAGAGAATGTAGAAGCTGATTGGAATAAAAATGCACTTGAAAAAGCAAAAACATATCAAGAAACTATGTCAATGTCTCCAAGTGCAATTTATGACCAATTAATATCAGAATATGGTGAGAAATTTACAGAAGAAGAAGCTCAGTATGCTATAGACAATCTGGAGTAATATATTGCCTTATTGATATCAGAAGTTAGATAGCTCAACTAGATGTTGATAAAGGAACAAAAGCGATGTCTTCTTGAGCAGAGTACTTAATATTTTTGTATTTAAACTAAAAGGAGATGTCTCAAAACTATAATTCGGAAAGTACATGAGAGAGACTCCGAATAAAAAATAACCAGTAGAAGTTTACTATTTCTACTGGTTTTATTATTAAGCTTGTACAGTCAAAAATACGGACTGTGCAAGCTTTAATTTTGAGGACTGGCTATTTCGAGATAACCCTTTTCTTATTGTGAATTTAGTTGAGACAGTATCTATTAGTTTCCTATAAACCTTGACTTATTAGTTTTGTTAAGCATTTTATACCTCACTTTAACCTTAATACATAATAAAAATATATTATTAGTTTTTATGGAATAGTACTATATTTAAAATGAACAAGCAAATGGTTTAGATCCAATAGGAATATGCTTGATAGTAACGAAAAAAAATACAATCCTTATAGA